>JBDRIZ010000061.1:0-9867 GCA_043815525.1 Candidatus Woesearchaeota archaeon | reverse complement strand
AACAGAATGGAGGGGTACAAATGAAAGTAATAGCACTTATTTTTGCAGCACTAATGATTGCCGGATGCACCACACAACAGCAAGGCCAGCCAAGCAACCCTCAACAGTACACTATTGAGGAACCTGGCAAACAGCCAAGCCAACCAGGACAGCAGTTTACCATACAAATCGAGAACCTCAGATTCTTGCCAGACAGCATCACAGTAACACCAGGAAGCGAAATCACCTGGGTCAATCGCGACAGCACAGAACACACTGTGACCTTTGAAAGCATATCATATGATGAGAGGATAGCTGCCGGCAGCCAGGCGGCAATAATGTTTGAAACAGCAGGAACATATGAGTATATATGCAGCCTGCACCCGAGCATGCGCGGAACTGTTATTGTCAAATAAAGAGGTGACATATGCACAAATTGATAGGCCTGTTTATTGTTCTATTGCTGGCAGGCTGCAGCACACAGCCGGCTGTGCAGCAAGAGTGCAGAACAGCCGCTGACTGCGTGCCTGCAGAGTGCTGCCACCCTACAAGCTGCACAACTGCAATGGAAAGGCCTGATTGCGCAGCAATTGCCTGCACGCAGGAGTGCGCGCCAGACACAATGGATTGCGGACGAGGGTATTGCGATTGCGTAAACGGAAAATGCACTGCAGTTGCGCAAAAAGGAGAGAGCGGCCAGTAGGCATAACCTTTAGACAAGCAATGCAAAAACAGCTCAGGCTAATAATCTCAGGCAAAGTGCAGGGAGTGTTCTTCCGAGCATTTGTCAGGGATACTGCCAGGGAGCTTGGACTGAAGGGCTATGTGCAAAACATGGATAACTGCTCTGTAGAGGTCGTGGCAGCAGGGCCTGAACCAGAACTCAGGAAACTGATTTCAGAGTGCAAAAGAGGCCCAAAGAATGCTGAAGTGACCAGCATCAAGGAAAGCTGGTCAAAGCCAAATCAGGATTTCTTGTCCTTTGAAGTGCAATAGGTTCTATACAAGAAAAATCCTGCCACAATCGCCATTCCCAGACTAAAATACTGTCCTGTGCTTATTCCAAAAAACCTTGGGTCGTCCCTGTAGAAGTTTACCAGGAAGCGCAGCACACCGTAAAACAGCACAAACAGCCAAAAGACTGTTCCGGGTCTTAGTTTTCTTTTCCTGTAAACCGGCAGCAGAACAAAAAAGATGAGAAGGTTCTTTAGTGCCTCATAGATTTGTGATGGATGCCTGCAGCCAGTGACACCCTCATAATTTACGCACCACGGAACGTTTGTAACAATTCCTATGAGCTCACCGTTGATGAAGTTTGCAATCCTGCCAAAAAAAAGCATCAGGCTTGCTGGAATGACAAGCAAGTCAGCAATGTCATAGAACCTGACAGCATGCTTTCTGCAAAAGTAAAGAGTCCCAAGGACAATACCAACAAGGGACCCATGAAAAGACATACCGCCATGCCAGAGCCTTAACAACTCAAGAGGGTCTGACAAGAGAACAGCAGGCTCATAGAAAATGAAGTGAAAAATTCTTCCTCCAACAAGAAGGCCAATAGTAATGTACAAAAGCAGGTCATCAAGGCTTGAGAGCGAAAGATTCCTTATACTATGTTTTTTGGCGAAGTGCCTTAGCACAAAATATGCAAGCAAGATACCAAGAACATAGACAATACCATAGTAGCGTATCTGCAAAGGTCCTATGTTTAGAAGCACTGGATTTATGTTGTGATATATCACAGCACAAGGGCAAGAATAATCAGTATAAATTACTTGCTAAGTGTTCTTCGCAGTAGCATACCAATATTGTCTATTTGGCAGGTAACCATCAGCAATGACATGTCCCCTGAGCTTAATCTCTTCTGGATTGGCTCTATCTCTCTGTTTAACCATCTCACCATAATCTGTGAAATGGAGAATATAATTGCCTGCGTAAGCACGACAGCCACTGCTATCACGACGCAAGTCTGGATGATCCGCAGAAGGACCCACCAGGCAAAATCTTTGCTTGAAAATCTCGGATGCTGCCTCAGCAAGATCAGATGCTTCCATTTATTACTATGTACTATTGTAATATATTTAAGTTTTTATTGAATGCAAAATATGTATTGCACTTGGACTATACATGCTTTGCAGCAAGATGATACTTGCTAATTCTTAAACGAAAACTTCTTATATAACCAGTTATTCATGAAATACTGAAAAATCTGGGGTGAGAACATGAACATAAAACCTCTAGGAGAAAGAGTACTGATAAAACCGACAAAGCAGGAAGAGAAGACCAAGGGAGGTCTTTACATCCCTGAGACAGCAAAGGAAGAGAAAAAGGAAGGAACTGTTTTTGCAGCAGGATTCCATAAAGACGGAAAAGACCTGCCCTTAAAGAAAGGGGACAAGGTGATCTACGGTGGCTACAGCTCTGACGAGATAGAGATCGACGGTGAAAAGCACGTCTTCGTGGACTACAAAGACGTTCTCGCGAAAATTGAGTGAGGTGGCAAAATGGCAAAACAAATCATGTTTGACGAAGGAGCAAGACAGGCTCTATTAAAGGGAGTGGACAAGGTAGCAAACACAGTTAAAATAACCCTTGGACCAAAGGGAAGATACGTTGTGCTGGACAAGGTGACACACCCTGTTGTGACAAACGACGGAGTCACCATAGCAAAAGAGATAGACCTCAAAGACAAGTTCGAGAACATAGGGGCAAAGCTCATAAAAGAAGTGGCGCAAAAGACCCAGGACTCTGCAGGAGACGGGACAACAACAGCAACACTTCTTGCACAATCAATGATAACTGAAGGCCTGAAAAACATAACCTCTGGAGCAAACGCCATAGAGGTCAAGAGAGGAATAGAAAAGGCGACAGCGAGCGTTGTGGAATACCTAAAGCAGAGAAGCACTCCAGTAAAAGACAAGCAGAAGATACTGCAAGTCGCAACAGTGTCTGCAAACAACGACGAAGAAATAGGGGGCCTAATCGCAGATGCCATGGAAAAGGTCGGAAACAGCGGAATCATAACAGTCGAAGAAGCAAAGAGCATGGAGACAAACCTCGAAGTGGTTGAAGGAATGCAGTTCGATCGCGGATTCATAAGCCCATACATGGTAACAGACCACGAAAAGATGGTCGCTGAGCTCGAGGAGCCGTACATACTGATAACAGACAAGAAAATCACCACAATGAAGCAGATCGTGCCAGTGCTCGAAAGGGTGGCATCAGAAGGAAAACCTCTGCTGATCGTGGCAGAAGACATAGAGGGAGAGGCCCAGACAGCGCTGATACTAAACATCATAAGAGGGGTCCTGAAGGTCTGCGCAGTCAAAGCGCCAGGCTTCGGGGACGAGCAAAAGGAGATCCTCGAGGACATAGCAATACTCACAGGGGGAAAGGTCGTAAGCGAAGACAGGGGCTACAAGCTCGAGAACGTCACAGACGAGATGCTCGGCACAGCAAGAAAGATAAGGATTGACGACGAAAAGACCACCATAGTTGAGGGGAAGGGCACGAAGAAGCAAATTGACACAAGAAAGAAGATGATTGAAAACCAGATTGCATCAGCTGACATGGATTACAAGAAAACAGACTTAAAGAAGAGGCTTGCAAGGCTTGCCGGAGGAGTGGCGGTCATTAATGTTGGAGCTGCAACAGAGACAGAGATGAAAGAGAAAAAAATGAGGATAGACGACGCACTCAACGCAACAAAGGCTGCAGTCGAAGAAGGAGTTGTCCCAGGAGGGGGCATTACACTCTTCAGGGCAATACCAATACTTGACAAGCTAAAGCTTGGCAACGACCAGCAGATAGGAATAAACATCGTCAAAAGAAGCCTCGAAGAGCCACTGCGCCAGATAGCAAAGAACGCAGGAAAAGAAGGGGCAGAGGTCGTGGCGCGCCTGCGGGATGAGAAAGACGACAATGTCGGTTACAACGCGAAAAAAGACGCTTTCGAAGACCTTGTTGCGGCAGGAGTGATAGACCCTACAAAGGTAGTGAGGTTTGAATTGCAGAACTCCTCAAGCATAGCTGCAATGGTGCTGACAACAGAGGCGCTTGTCGCAGACTTCGACGAGGAAAAGGACAAGAACCTTAGCCCGACGATAATAATCTAAATTTTTTCTTTATTATACCGGGTATGAACTACTGCACCGAAAAAAGCGAGTATCTCACTCTGAATATCTCAAAATTTGGAGTAAGACCTTATCATTTCAATTACAGTGGACTGCATTGAGAAATTGAGGTCAATTGCGTTCCAGTAGGCAGCCTCTTCCTCTTTGTCTCCTTTTATAAGACTATATAATCCTCTGATCCTTTCTCCATACTTGTCGACAATCCCTGCGTCTGGCTTGCAATCGAGCATGATTCCTAATGCATCAAATAAGTATCCATCATCGAAAAATGGAACCTGGACCAGGTTGCTTGTGAAGCTATAAACAGTGTCGTTCGATGGCAAACTTTTTACGTTTGCAATGGTATCAAACAAGAGGCTGTCATGATTTATTGCAATGAATTCGGTTGAGTTGACCTCCAAAAGACCCTCAAGGGCTTCAACAGCCTTTGTAGCACCGAGCAAATAGACGAGGTCAGATGTCGGACGAAAGACCTTCCTGTCAGTGGATTCTGCACATCTCTTAAGAGCAGTCCCGATTGCATGCCGAAAGCCGTTTTGCGAAGGCGCAGGAATACATCTCTTATATACTAAGTTCAATGCATCCAGAGGAGAATCAATTCCTGTTGCTGTCCGTCCTTTAATAAACCTGTAGAGCCTGCTATCCCTATCGACCTCGCCAAACTTGGGATATAGCTCTGCAAGAACATCCCAAAGCCAAGCTGCATATTGCTCTGGTAATTTTATGTCCGATAAGCCTTCAGTCAATTCTGACAAATATTTTCCTCCAAACTTTCCCTTGAAGTACCATTGTGTTCAAAAAGCTATGCCCAGACTAAACATATATAATGCAGGCTAGCATTATTCGCTTCATGGCAATCAGGAATATGAAATTCTCTGATTTAGATAATGTGGTCAGACTCTATCAAGACGCGAACCTTTTTGCAAAGGCTAGCGACATAAAACGCTGGACTGAGGAAGGCCTGCAACAGTGTCCGAAATGCAACCTTGTCTATGAGCAGGATGGAAAAGCGGTTGGTGCAATCTCTGCAGTGAGGAAGAGAAATGTGGTGGAAATAAACGATATAGGTATCCTGATAAGTAAACGCAACAAAGGAATAGGCACACAATTGATGAATCGACTAATGAGCACCATCTCTCGGATAGGAGTGCATAAAATAATCCTTTGGGTGCATTGGAAGAATGCTCGTGCAATCCCATTTTACTACAAGTTCGGCTTCAAAATCAGGAAAGTCATGAAGACCAAGCAGATACTGGGAGTTCCGGATGGAGAAGATATAATCTTTTTGGAGAGAACAACCTAGAATTGAACATAGCCTATGGTTTGGCTCTCTGATATTTTCGCAATTTGGGCAGGCTCCAATCAAATTATGTTTAATAGAATAGGTTAGTCGCAGAAAGCCGTTAAGCCTTAAAGAGACAATCAGCATATCTATATAAACCGTAGACAACACCAACCCTTACTGTCTAATACGAGTTCGAGACCTAGATCCACTGCAAACAGAACAACCTTTTCTTTTGTTGTAAGTTCTGGACACTTAAAGTCTTTTCTGATGGTAGAATAAGCAAACCATCCAGGTACCCATGCGGCCAAATGCGGGTTTCCGTAAGTCTCCTGAAATTGCCTTCGCCGGGAGTGTCTTACAAACAAATCTTCATCTTTTCCATGAGTCAAGTCATCTAGAAATTTCCTTTGCGCATTATCCAATCTCCTGAGAATATATAATAGGTGTGCAAAAATGGGATTGGAAGAAGATAAGGATTTGCGAAATATTGCAGAAAAACTTTTGTACAGGTTTAATGCTGATGTAATTGAAGTAGTATATGGAGGTACAGCAATGCCTGCACATAGGAGAAAAAGTCCGATATACAGGATATGCAGCCCATGTCCAAGGTCAGGCATGTATAATGAAGTTGAAGATCTGAAATTGCACACTTTACAGGAGTTCCCCAGACTTTTAGGTGACATTTTTTAGAAAATCCGTATACAGAGACCTCCATATTACAGCTAGCTAGTCCACGACTAGAGAACCTTCTATTGAGAAAAAATCTCTTTCAGAGATATGCTAAGGTTCTGGTACATCCCCTCGCACAGGCCATGGCCGCAGCCATCTGCAGTGTAGAACTTCTTTGGCTCTTTTGCAATAGAAAAAGTGACTCTTGCCTCATCGATAGGAACAGTAGAGTCATTAGTGCCATGCAGCATGACAAAGGGTCTTGGAGAGATCATTGCGACATAGCTGTCAGGGTCAATCGACTTCACATACTCAGCCTCTACAGAGGCAATTTCCTTGATATGGAATCCTGCAGAGGCAATTGACACAACACCTGCAAAACGCGGCTCTAATGCACCAGCAATAATAGCATACCTTCCTCCCATCGAAAGTCCAGCCACAGCGATACTGTCAATGCCACCAATGGAGCGCATCACATCAAAAGCAGCAAGAGCATCATAAACTGAAAGATGCTGGATAGGCTCTTTGCCTTGCAGAAAAACATTGTAGTCATCTTCAAAACTGAGGTATATCCCTGCAGTCTCGCCAATGCCGCGCTGGTCTATTACAAGGCAGGCATAACCCCACGAGGAAATCAGTCTGCAGTGCGGGAGTTCAGCCTCTTTTGTGACTCCTCCGCCAGGAAGAAGCAAGACACCAGGAACATTTGCATGAGAATGAGGTATGACAAGAAGGCCAAAAATCGTTATCTTGTTTTCCAGAAAAGTCCTGCCAGGAAACGAGACCTTGTACAAGTCGAAGCTATCGTTTTGCTGCAATAGGGATAATTGGAAATCCGGCGTGTTCCGGTATTTGCTGTAGGAAAAGGTGTCAGCACCCCTAATATACGGGTCGCGGTTGGGAAAATAGTACACAAATAGGAAAACCAGAACCACAACTATCAGAATTCCAGTAATCCACAAAGTCTTCTTCCTGATCCTCATCTGTCCTTGTCTCTTGCACTGAATTTTTGGATAGACCTCTTAAGGCAATCCTTCGGGTCATAACCTAACCTGGCTGCGACAGCACCAATATCACAAAAGCATTCGGTGAGGCAGTCCTTTAGGCTAGAATTTCCTTTAATATCTCCAAGAGCCTTCGCAAGCTTTCCATAAGAAGAGGCCAATTCAAGGAATAACTGCTGCACAGGCTTGTTATCAACAGGGCACTCCAATATTTCACTATCCCAAGCAATCTTATGAGCATTTGCCATGCAGCAAAGGGCAAAAAGACTGTCGCCAATCTCCAACATTGTATGGTCTGCATCAAGAACAGTTCCATTCAGGCAGGAAGCAAGCTCACCAAGCTCTTCAGTCAACTTGCAGACAAGACCAAACCTATCAAAATATGTCCATCCCATAGCAGACATGTGCTGCTGCACCATCGCCAAGAGCCTGTCAGGGTTCATTAAGAACGAAAAAAGGTAAGAATATTTAAGGATTATTGCGGCAATACAGGGCAATCATGCAGCAACTCTCGCAGAGACCTTCTGGAAATGCAGGCCTATTATTGCAAGCTCCACAGCAACAGGAAAAGCCTTAATGTTTGTGAACCAAGTCTTAACGAGAAGCTTCCAGTAAAGATGCCTTGCCCTTGAGACAATCCCAATCATCCACATGCTGCGCATGAAAGCGTTCCATTCAGGAAGTGTAATCCTGCCTCTCGCGCTCGGCCTGTAGTTCTTCACAAAAGTATTGATGCGCTTATAGTACTCCTTTGGAGAGTAGATAGTTCCAATAATCCGCTTGTACCCGTCAATAAGTTTTGCCCTGTCCATCTTTGGAACAAAATTAATGCTTCCGTCAGTGTTCGCACCAGAGCAGTCATCCATAAGCCGATTCTCATCCCTCAACCTGTGCCAGAGCCTTGTCTGCGGAAGAACATTCAACAGCCCGACCATGGCAGTCACAACACCGACCTTTTGGATAAAATTAATCTGCGTGTCAAAGATTTTTTCAGTATCGTTGTCAAAGCCGACAATGAAACCGCCCATGACCTGCATTCCATGCTGCTGAATAACCTTGATGTCAGCTGCCAAATCCCTGTTTATGTTCTGGAGCTTGCCGCACTCATGCAAGCTGTCAGCATGAGGGGTCTCAAGGCCCAAAAAAACCTTGCAGAAATTCGCATCCCTCATAAGGTTAAGGAGATCATCATCATCAGCCAAGTTGATGCTAGCCTCAGTGAACAGCCTGAAAGGGTACTTGTGCTCTTTTTGCCAATCAACAATTACAGCAAGCATCTCTTTCACCTTTTTCTTGTTGCCAAGAAAATTATCATCAACAATGAAAAGGGTTCCGCGCCAACCAGCATTGTGCAGGTCGTCAATCTCTGAAATGAACTGTTCAGGAGTCTTGGTCCTTGGGATCCTGCCGTTCATGACAACAATGTCGCAGAACTCGCAGTCAAAAGGGCAGCCCCTCGAGAACTGCACTGCCATTGTGCTGTAGTCACGGAAATTTATCAATGACCACATAGGCGCAGGAGTCTTTGTGATATCAGGCCTTTCCATAGAAGAGTAAACCCTGTCCAAATTGCCTTCAGAAAGGCCTCTTAAGAAAAGCGGCAAGGTCACCTCTGCCTCATTGAGGACAAAGTGGTCGACAAGAGGAAACTGGCGAGTCTCGTTAAAACATGGTCCTCCAACAACAACCTTTTTTCCCAGAACCTTGCAGCGGCTGATAACAGACAGGGCGCTTTCCTTTTGGATCATCATCGCGCTAATAAAGCAATAGTCAGCCCAGATAATGTCCTCATCCTTTAGGTCCCGGACATTTAAGTCAACCAGCCTCTTATCCCACTCATCCGGCATCATGGACGCGACAGTCAATATGCCCAGGGGAGGAAAAGCAGCCTTTCTTGAGACAAACTTGAGGACATGTTTAAAGCTCCAGAAAGTCTCAGGACAACTTGGGTAGATAAGCAAGGCTTTCATATTAACAGAAGACGACGAGTTCTTCCTGTTGCAGCAACGACTAAGGTCTCTATTTAAATGCTTTGTTTTCACTATTCTCATACGGCTGACCATACACAAATACAGTCCCATCAGGAAAAGCCAAAAACACATTCAGGACATCAATCGGTAATCCAAGATAAATGCTCTGTTATCAAGGATATCCGACCTCTAATCTATGTATTGGAAGATAGTATTCTAATGACAAGAATAAATATAAATATATTATTGTACCAACATCCTATGACCGATTTACGAAACATATTACATAAAACTGAAGAGGGGATTACACTTGGTGATGCAGCTAAACTTGCGGCAATATATGATAGTCTGCCAAAAATTGTCAAGTCACACATGGGTATCCTAGGTTATACTTCGTCGTCTCCTTATGGTCCACCAAATTTCCCTCCGGATATTGGAGAACGCCCACTTGTAAATTTCAAACCATCACATCCGGAGTCTTTGGAGGAATGTATATTTAGTGATTTGAATCAAACCAATCCTAAAATTGTAATGCTCCAGAATAAAACACTCATCTTGTGTTACACTGAATACAATCTGCGAGTGGAATTATAGTCAGACATTTCTACATTAAATTTATTAACATTGATTATTACGAACAATAGATGCACGAATCAATGCTCTACGACAAGATTGGAGACAAAGTACAGTGCAGGCTCTGCCCTCACAACTGCATGATTGCTGAGGGCAGCAGAGGAATATGCGGAGTTCGGGAAAACCAGAAAGGAACACTATACGCACTGACATACGGAAAGCCTGTTGCGACAGCAGTAGACCCAATAGAAAAAAAG
>JBDRIZ010000060.1:0-2417 GCA_043815525.1 Candidatus Woesearchaeota archaeon | reverse complement strand
ACTAAAACACAACAACAACCACATTGAGAGATACAACCAGGAGATAAAAGATAGGATAAAAACAATGAGGGGGTTCTTTAGTTTTCGACGAGCAGAACACTTCTTAAATCTGAAACACATCATTCATAATTTTGTGAATCCACACATGCAATTAAAAGGGAAAACCCCTGCAGAGGCTGCAGGAGTTGACTTAAAACTTGGAAGAAGAAAGATATACAACCTCATAAAACTAATGACAAAAAGGCAGATGACGAAAAGATGACAATGTCTCACAGCAGGGGTTGGGAACACGCAGCAGCATGGCTGCACTGCATTAACTTAGCGCAAATATTATATAATAAGGCGTCATTTTGAATGACATGGTTTTGGACAGCCTGCTTTTAAAAGTCGTTGTGACCTGCAGCATACTTCTTGTTGGATTTTTTCTAATGAGATTCTTCACAAGGATAATAATAAAGGTAAGAAGGATGACTGTAAAGGAAGCGTCCATTAAGGAAAGGCCTTTCACATCAATTTTTGAGAAGGTGTTTTTCGCGGCAGTTATTATTACAGCAATGTTTTTTCTGGGAGCAGACCCAAGAGACGGATTTCTTGACAAGTTCTTTGGCCTGCTGCCTGACATTCTGCTGCTTGTGCTTGTAGCCTTGCTTGGAATACTTGCCGTCCAGCTGGTGACCTGGCTGCTTGAAAAGGTTCTGGTATACACAAAGTTGCAGGAAGCTGCTGCGGATGAGATAGGAAGAAACATAGTTCCAATAGTGTTATTCGCGGCAAAAGTGCTGCTTTATGTCCTGCTCGCGGACATAATAGTGAACCTAATCGATATCCCGGGAATTGAGTCAATGGCAAACTATGTACTCTATCCTTTGACAGCCCTTGTTTTTGTTGTGTTCCTTGTAGTCCTGATAAATCCAGCAAGAGATTTTGCTGCAGGATTCTACCTGCGGAACCTGTGGCGCTTCAGGGAGGGAAATAGGATCACATATGAAGGGAATAAATACACAATAAAAGAGATATCATGGCTGAGTACAGAGCTCGAGACTGCAAATGGGGACTACCTCATGCTGCCAAACAAGCTTGTTGCAAATAGGGGTATAGAGTTTGAAAAACCTACAAGAGAGTTGCAGACCCTAGAAGACATAAAAAACCAGTTCGTTGCACAGCTGCCAAGCCTATGCGGGCCGGCAAGCGCCCAGATAGCGCTGTCAATATTCAAGATTCAGTCAGACCAGCAAGAGCTGGCAAAGCTCATGGGATCAGTTGTAAGGACAAACGAGAAGCAGGTCGCAGGCACCCATCCAAAAGATATCATCAGGGCAGTCGAGAAGTACACTCATAACAAGGTGCTTGGAGCATGGATAGGTTTTGAGAAAATATTCCAGTTCAAGCAGGAGGTGCACACATGGCTCTCTGACGGCGCGCTGCTCATAGTTGACTATAAGAAAAAGTACCTTTTCCCGACAGCGCTTCGAGCCCACTACAGCCTTGTTGTGGGCATAAGGGGAGACGAACTGCTAATCATTGACCCGAGTGGAAAAAAAGGTGGGGTATACTTCACTGACTACAGAGACGTGCAAGTAGGCATGGACACATACTCAGAACTAATAGGGGGAAAGAGAGGATACATAGTCCTTGCTCCAATGGGAACTCCGGCATATCAAAGGCTCAAGGACAAGCTGATTTATCACCATCCATCGATGTACGACAAGCTCTCCAAAGCACTCGAGACAAGGCTTTTTAGGATAACAAGCACACCCCACATAGTAGAAATGCTTCCGCAATTCCTGAAAGCAAGAATCAAAAACCACGAAAAAGAGCAGATAACAAGGGTGTGGAAGCCATAATTCACTTCTTCTGCCAGTTATATGAACGGGTCTTGGCGCCTTTTCCATAACCACAGCTTGAGCACTTCTTCTTCCTGAGGTGATACGTGCGTTTGCCGCAGCGCCTACAAATTATGTGGGTCTTCTTACCAGACTTCCTACCCATAGAAGCAGTGCCTTTCATCTTACTCTGGAGAAATAACAGTTATTGTGTCACCGCGCACAAATGCAACACCAAGCTTCCTTGTGACCTGGCCATCAACACGCTCCTCAGCGCTCTCCAGTACAACATTGATGTGTATGTCAAAAGCCTTTAGTATACCCATAAACTGCCTACCATTCTTGAGCTCAACAATCACACGTTTGTCCCTTGCCTTGTTCAATGCGTCCAACGGTCTGGCTGCTTCCATACATCCAGTGGATTAGAGAAGTATATTTAAAGTTATGTATTTCGGGTATGTGTTTAGCTTCTGACTAGATTTAATTTCTGGAATTGTTGTTTTGAATCACCGAAAAGCTTATATCTTTAATATATATTAGATATATATTATGATTGTTGAGAAATTCAAATGCCCAAATTGTGAAAGAGAGCAT
>JBDRIZ010000059.1:0-5129 GCA_043815525.1 Candidatus Woesearchaeota archaeon | reverse complement strand
TTTTTCCCTCGAAGTGGTATTTCTAATGCGCCTAACAAACCCGTTCACTGCCACTGAGGGGTTCCTGAACTCATGGCATATGTTCTGTATCATCTTCCAGGACACATCCTTCTGGGATTCCCTAAGCAGCGCTTCTCTGTATTGATCTGCCCTGTCTTTTTGCTCCTGCAATTTTTCTATCAGCCGCATGCGCTGGAATGAAAAAGTGAGCACTGCCAAATCATTCATGCCATTTTGCCTTATCTTGGCCTCGGACAAGTGCTCCTGAGGATTTTCTTTGTATATATCTGTGCCGATAATGATTGCAAAAGTTATCTTGTTTGTGCCTGGAAGCGCCCAGAATGCATCCCTCCTTGCATTGGAGTATTTTTCTTCTCCTTCGGCACCACCCATAACCATGTTAAGCATAAGGTCCCATTTAGATTTGTAAGAACTTGCGTTGAATATTCTTGGCTCAATCCAGTCCTTGCCCTTGCTTTCCTCAAAAATCTGCACAAGTTTTGAATCCAAGGGTTCGTCATTGTCTCTAATTTTTATTTGCCATTTGCTGTCCGGAAATTTCGCGGTTTGTTGTGTAATTCTCTGCCTCAGTTTTCTGCAGAATGTATCGGATTTTGCAATACTTTCCTCGCTAAGTAAGGTATCAAGCAATGAATTGCCAGAACACTCGATTTGCTGAAGCTCTTTTTGCGTGTTAAGGTATTCCCCATAGTCTTGGGGGCCAATAACATCAAGAAGTTGTATCATATTTTCTTGTTCATGTACCAAGAATACTGCTGCCTTTGTTGTATGAGCTTCCAAATTGTGCTTAGTCAGTAAGACATAAGGATATTTCTCTGGAGGTATGCGGTTAGTAGCAAATTTCAATATTAAATCTACAGGATTATATCCAGATGGCATTTGATTAACCTATCCTTGTTATCATTATATAGTAGTATCTGTATATATAAACCTTTCGAATCCTATTGACATTGTTGCTAAAATTTCAAGACGAAAACTGCTCATAGAAATATTTCTCCCAACGACCCTGTGGCAGCTGTTCAACATCTATGTTGCCTTTCCTGTAAGACTTTGTATGATATTCTGGGAAGGCTTGCTTATAAAAGTTTCGGCGTTTCACCAGGTTTAATATCCTGGCCTGATTTCCTATCTATCAAATTTATATATTAGTGGCTTTCACGTGATTTCAAATGATTGACATCAAGCTTGTCAGGGAGAATCCTGAGGTTATCAAGAAGGATTTGGAGAAGAGGGGGGCTCTTGAGAAGATTTCTATTGTTGAAAAGTTGAAGGAAAACGACAATATGTACAGGAAGCTTCTATCTGATGTCCAGAAGCTTCGCCATGAGAGGAACAGTATTGCCGAGAATATCAACAGGTTGAAGAAGGAAGGAAAGGATGCTTCAAAGCTCTTGTTGGATGCAAAAGACATTCCCAAGAGAATCAAGGAAAACGAGGAACAGACAGAAAAGTTGCAGCAAGAGATAAGGCTAATGCAGATGAGTCTGCCAAACCTCCTGCACGGGTCTGTTCCTGTCGGAAAGGATGATTCAGAAAATGAGGAAGTCAGGGTTGTTGGAAAGCCTCCGAAGTTCAATTTCACTCCAAAAAGCCACGTCGAGATTTGCCAAAATCTTGGCCTAATCGACTTCGACCGGGCTGCAAAGGTCTCTGGCTCAGGCTTTTTCTATCTAAAGGGGCCTCTTGTGCTGTTGGATATGGCTCTGCAGCGCTTTGCTGTGGATTTCTTGGTAAAAAAGGGGTATACTGCGATCTGGCCTCCGTTGATGATAAGAAGAGAACCGTACGAAGGTGTCACAGACCTTTCAGATTTTGAGTCAGTGATGTACAAGATAGATAGCGATGATTTGTACCTTATCGCAACCTCAGAGCATGCCATGGCAGCGATGTATCAAAATGAGGTCTTTGAGAAAAAGAGCCTGCCTCTCAAGCTTTGCGGTGTCAGCCCTTGTTTTAGGAGGGAGATAGGCAGCCACGGCAAGTACACTAAAGGCCTTTTCAGGGTCCATAATTTTAACAAGGTAGAGCAGTTCCTCTTCTGCCTTCCAGAAGATTCATGGAATCTCCATGAGGAGCTTCAGAGGAATTCAGAGGAATTGTACCAGCAGCTTGGCCTGCACTATCGCGTGGTTAACATCTGCACAGGTGATATTGGAAGCATTGCTGCAAAAAAGTATGATATCGAGGTCTGGATGGCTGACTGTAATTTTCGCGAGGTTGGCTCTAACTCCAACTGCACTGATTATCAGGCAAGAAGGCTGAACATTAAATACAGGGAAAAAGAGGGTACTCCGCCAATAGGTTTTTTGCACACGCTGAATAACACAGCCATTGCCACGAGCAGGACAATGATTGCCATCCTCGAGCAGTATCAGAAAAGCGATGGTTCAGTGACTGTGCCAAAGGTGTTGCAGCCTTACATGGCAGGACTACAGAGAATACAATGAGAATAAATGGGTTTATTTATTTGGTTGTCGGTACTGGTGTGGCTATCATCTCAAAGACTGTCAACAGCACCAAGTTTGTTCTGTTCATCTATCTTGGCATCGGCTTTGCGCTGTATGGCATCTTTAAGATTGCAAAGGACGGCAGAAAGAAGTCCATTCAGCCAGCACAGCCAACCCAGCAGTTGAACGGAAATCATTATGTTACCAGGCATCACAAGGTAACAAGGGACCATAAGGTCTCGATGCACTACTGCAGGTTCTGCGGCAACGCTCTTCGCTATTATGATAACTTCTGCCCGAGGTGCGGCCAGAGGGTTTATCGCTAGCCAAAACATATAAATATCACTCTGCCTTCGTTTGGCATATGGGTTTGTTTGATGACATGCTAAAGTCAGGCGAATCGCTGATAAAGAATGAGATCGCCCTGGATTTTGAATTTATCCCAAAGCTCTTGCCTTACAGGGAATCCCAGCAGCGATACATTGCGCAGTGCATAAAGCCGCTTTTGTTAGGCCATAACGGCAGGAACCTGTTTGTTTTCGGCACTTCTGGCATTGGCAAGACTGCTGCAGTCAAGTGGGTCTTTCGTGACCTGGAGGACCAGACTGACGAGATTATGCCCTTGTACGTCAATTGCTGGCAGAAGAACACAACCTACAAGGTCGCCTTGGAGCTTTGCGACCTCATAGGGTACAGGTTCACGCAGAACAAGAAGACTGACGAGCTTTTCAAGATCATAAAAGGGATTATCAACAAGAAGTCTGCTGTATTCTGCTTTGACGAGGCAGACAAGCTTGAGGACTTCGACTTTTTGTATACCCTGCTTGAGGATATCTACAAGCGCTCAATAATCCTTGTCACAAACCACAAGGAATGGCTTTCTGGCATGGACCAGAGGATCAAGTCCAGGTTGACTCCTGACACTCTCGAGTTTGCTCAGTATAATCTGCAGGAGACTGCAGGCATACTGAAGGAGAGGATGAAATATGCTTTTGTCGATGATATCTGGTCTGCAGATGCAGTCGAGCTTGTAGTGGCAAAGGCCTTTGAGAAAAAAGACATAAGGACTGGGCTTTATCTCATGAGGCAGTCTGCAATCTTTGCAGAGGAAAGGAGTTCAAAAAAGATTGCTGTTGAGGACGCAAAATCTGCATTGTCCAAGCTAACAGACTTTACCATCAAGAAGTCCTCTGACCTGGACGAGGACACAAGGCTTGTCCTTTCCATTGCAAAAGACCATTCTGGTAAGAGGATTGGCGAGCTCTACAACGTCTACAAGCAAAAGGACGGGAAGAATACCTACAAGACCTTCCAGAGGAAGATCGACACCCTTGAGAAGAACAAGTTCATCTCTGTGAAAAAGATATCTGGCGGAGCAGAGGGCTCAACAACCATAGTCTCTTACAACAAGGAGAAGAAGCTTACTGATTTCTAAATATCTCACCTACTTTTCTTTACTGGACCAAATGCTTTTCTTATCTGTTTAATGAATTCCCTTGAGTCTTTTTCAAGTTCTTCTGTGATTGCTTCAAACACCACACTGTCGTCTATCTTCCCGTACTGGTGTGCAATGATGTTTCTCATGCCCTTGGCATCTCTTAGCTTGCCATACAAGTCTTTGTCAATTATCTTGTTGTCCAACAGGATGTTGAAGGCATCTATGTCGTCTTCAGGTATTCTCAGTTTCTTGTATTTTATTGTGAGGAACGCAAGGTCTGTCAATGCTTCCACGATTTTTTCTACATACCTTTCGCAGGCAGCCTTCTTTTCGAGGCTGCCAGCATATTCCTCAAATTTTTCCGGGACTATCTCCTGCAGCTCTTCGAGAAATCCTTCAATTTGCTTTATTTTGTCTTTTATCCTGTTCATGTCTCAACACCGAAGATATCCCTCATCCTGAAGAAGTAGCCTTCTTCCTTCAGATGCCTTATCGAGAAATCAATATTGTCGTAGTTTTGCCTTTGAAAAAGTATCTTGTGGTTTAGCGCAATCGACCTTTTGACCTTCTGTGGCAGGATGTTAAATACCTGGACGTCAACTTTTGACTGTAGCTGGCCTGATATCCTGATCCTGAATTCAGTTGCCTCCTTTAGAGTTACCTTGTTGAAAACCACGCAGATATCTATGTCTGATTGCCTTGTATGGCTCTTTTCTGCAAATGAGCCAAATAACAGGATAGCCTGGATTTGTTTGTTTAGCAGGTCATCAAGAATCGCAGCAACTGCTTTTTCAATGATGTTTTCGTTTACCTGGTTTTGTTTGAGCATAAACTCTGATTCATACTTTCCGATGTCCTTGATGAATTGCAGTTTTGGCCGGATGTCTCTGCTGAGCCTGTTTCTTTCTGACTGCGAAAGTTGCATGCCTTTTAGTTGTCTTCCTATTATCTCGAGTTCCTTCTTGCCAAAAATCTTCCGCGAGTGCTTGTGGATCTTCAGGAAATCTAGCATAGTCAATATAATCACCATTTAGGTAATTATAACATAAATAAAGGTTATATTTAAATTTAACTACTTGTTCTGGTTTTAGCTTGCTTTTGCACAGTTTTGCAGGCTTAGCAGTCAGTTGTCAGATTTTCTGACCTTCTATCCAGAATTTAGGTTCTGTTATTTTCTCGTGCCTGCACTTTGGGCACTTTGTTGGAGGTCTTAATTTTGTCCT
>JBDRIZ010000058.1:0-13478 GCA_043815525.1 Candidatus Woesearchaeota archaeon | reverse complement strand
AATAAAAATGTTTGCTATTCTATTGTGTTTAGGAATTGCTCTGCCATCTCTGCAATGTCAGAGTCTGTGGTGATTCCTTTCTGCAATCCATCTCTTTCCACTATGTTCACCACTATTATGTTTGCTCCGTTGAATATCGCGCTTCTTGCCTCTCTTATGTCTACTCCTCCTGCTGCTGATATCAGCACATTGTACTTGCTTCGTATCCTGTTGACCTGCTTGTAGTTGATCACTTTTCCCTTTGTAGTCTCCTCGTCTCTTGCCTTGTGCAGCACCACAACATCTGGCGCTTTTCTGAGCTTAACCATTACTCTTAGCGGGTCTTGCACTCCTATCATGTCTATCATTGAGTACAGTCCCATTTTTTGGCATGCTCCTATGAAGAATTCTATTGTCTCTGTTGGCGCGCTTCCAAGGACAGTGGCAGCGCCTGCTCCTGCTGCGCTCGCCAATGCTACTTCGTGGAATCCGCCGTCTGAGGCTTTTATGTCTGCTACAATTATTCCGTCCCAGAGATCAGCGATTCTTGCTATGCCTGAGGCGCCCTCTCTTTTAATGAACGGAGTGCCTGCCTCTATCAGTATCCTGTCGCTTGATGGTATTTTTGGCAGCAGGCTGTGTACTTCGGACAAATCCCTGTTGAATGCTATCTGCAGGTACCTTTTCTTTCTGTCGAGCATTATTTTTTCAGCTGGCCGAACAGCTTTGCGCTGTCTGATGGCAAAAACAGCACTATCTTTTCGCTTGGGTCTGCTGCAATGTCCCTTATTGTTTGAAGTGTTCTCAGGTGCACTGCTGCCGGGCTCTTGCTTAAGTTTTCTGATGCTTTCTTCAGGTTCTCTGAGGCTTTTAGTTCTCCCTCTGCTGCTATTATCATTGCCCTTCTTTCCCTTTCTGCCTCTGCCTGCTTTGCCATTGCCCTTTTCATTTCCTGCGGAAGCTCAATTTCCTGGATTTTTATTGATTCTATGTCAACTCCCCAGTCTGTTGTCTCTGCGTCCACTATCTTTTTTATGCTGCTTCCGATCTTTACTCTTTCTGTCAATACAAAGTCGAGTTCAGAATTTCCCACGACGTCTCTTAGCGCTGCCTGGGTGTACTGCTTTACTGCGTACTCAAAGTCCTCTATCTTTATTATTACGTCTGCTGGCTTTTCGACCTTGAAATAGACGACAGCGTTTACCAGCACAGGTATGTTGTCTCTTGTCATCACTTCCTGCCTGGGTATATCTGCTGTCTTTATTCTCATGTCTATCTTGCGCATGCTCTGGATTATCGGGACTATCCATCTCAAGCCAGGCTCCTTGATATGGCTGTATTTTCCGAGGGTGAATACAACCCCTCTTTCGTATTGGTAAAGAAGCCTGAGTCCCCAGAATACTATCACAACAGCCCCTACTATTGCTATCCACCAGAATGCCATGATACCACCTCCAGATTTCTATGCTCTGCAAGCTTTTATTTAAAGCTTGTGCCAGAAAGTTTTTTATATGACTCGCCGCTCTTCTACGAGCAAGTGGGCCTGTGGTCTAGTGGCTATGACGTCGCCTCGACACGGCGGAGGTCCCCGGTTCGAACAGCTTAGAAGTAAGCTGGCACAACAAAAATCGGTGACGATTTTTGTGTGCACGAAAATCGTTAGATTTTCGTTGCACCTTCAGTCTCCCTTCGGTCGACGTTGCCTAAAGGCAACAAGCGAACGGAAGAAGTATGTTGTCAGCGGCACGAAAGTCCGGGCGGGCCCATTCATATTTCTCTGGCAATGATTCAGCCTGCCAGGGCTGCCGACCAAAGGGAGGAACATGCCTCCAACGCGCATATGCGTTGGTCGGGCGGGCCCATCATCTTCCTATCTGAAACAAAGTGGTGGCAAAACCACCAGGTAATCACCTCGACCAGTCAGCCTTGCCATATTTGTTAATAACTGTTCTATAAGGCTCAGAGGCCACAAGGATACCCCTTAGCGTTGATTCGTTGTACTGAATTTTCCTATGACTACTGGTCAGAAATTCCGTAATCCTGCTTTCGCTGAATATTTTTCTTAGCCTGTTTCTGTCATCAGTTGGGAGAAACCCGAAGGGGATTTTTTCAGTCTTCCTCCACTTGCGCTCCTCTGCTGCACATCGGATTGTGTCCCTCACATTTCTTTTATGCTCTGCTAGGTTAGCAGCGTCTATATAGGCCGGGATTGCATATTTCTCATAGTTTTGAAGGTACACTGATATGCAGAGTGCTGCAGCATCGCCTACCATTGTGCGAGACGCCAGAGCATCCTCAAGGCTTTTATGAACCAGCTCGAGGTGTCGCCCAAACACACGGGATCCAAGCTTCTGCTGATCATGGTCACTTTCTGCATAGGTGAAGAATACCTGCTCGTCGAGCGTCTTGTTGGCTACAGCCAAGCTCTTATTTATAGCATATGTGCTGTCAAGATAGGTTGTGCAATCCAGCCCTTTTGAATCAATATATATGTGAATCAGGTCTGACAACTCTCTTTTGATAACATGTAATTCAGTGTCAGGCAGGACTTTCCTTGCCTTCTCTAATAGCAAGCTGATGCTGGAAAGGCTACCATCGAGTGTTGCGCGGTCGTCTTCCAATGTATATGGTGTCCGCAGCCTGACTATTGCTTGTGTTATGGGCTTGATTCTAGTCTCTATTGTTTCCCTGTAGAATTTGTGGAATAGCTGTTTGTCCTGCTCAGTTGCCCCAAAAAAGATACGGCCATATAGTTTTGCGTGTTCGCTGAGCTTGCTGTACTTTTTTTCTTTATGCTCGGGATGACTTGCTCCTCCATATTCTGCCCACCAATGCATCAAGGGGTCTCGGATTTGGACCTCAAAAGATATCGGGCCATATCTAATAATTGTATAAGCTGTCTCGTATCCATTTGGTTTTCTGTCCTTGCCTATGTGTGACTTGATCAGGCATAAGTGTGCCTTGTCATTATGCAGTTCCAGGCCGCGGTGGTTTTGTTGCAATTCCGAAGTGAATGTCTGAGGATAGATGAAAAGCCTCAACTCTGGGTCAATGGTTTCCATGAACAGGATGATTCCTCTGAGAATCCTTTCATCCTCTTCAAGCGTAGCCTTTTCCATTATCTCTTTTTGCTGCTGTTTTTCATCCTTGGAAAGAACTCTTGGTGGCTGTCTTTCGCTTCTTCTTGGATTTTCCTTTATTATCTTCGCTGACTCAGCCTCGCTGTAAAGCTGCAGCTTTGTCTCAAGTATCTGCGACGCAAGTTGCCTATCAAATGTGTCTGTTGGAAATTGTAGGTCTATAATCAGTCTTCCCTCTTGAAGCAGTAGGCAGGTCTTCCCATCTTGCTTGTATGATAATGCATTTGGGAACTCCCTGTTTTCCCGCAATGTTAGTTTCTTTTCTTCTCCGGTCATAAATAGTCTAGCTTCACCCGTACTTTTGAAAAGGTAATCAGTAATTTTTACTATGGATTTGAGGTCCTTATTAATGACTTTCTGGCACTTGGCTCGTAGCTCAAGCCCACCATAAAGGAGTATGTGCGATTTGTACGGCACGTTGTCCCAGTGCCTGTTTTGTACAATTTTATCCGCATCTTGCAGGCACAAATCATTGTTTTCTTCAGAAAACCAGGATTTGTAAATGTCTCTTTCCCATCTTTCCCAATTCTTGAAATCTTCGCCAAAGAGGTCTCTAGCACCATAAATTTTTAGGCATTTCGCAAGAGTATCCAGTTTCTCTGGTTTCATAAGGTGTTCAAGTGTTTTGGCTCCGAACTTCCGCCCGGTAATTTTTTTGAATCCTTTACGGTCCTTGTGCGGTAGCTGCCACTTGATTCTGCGAAATATTGTTGCTTGCGGATTCTCCAAGAACATTCGCAAGCCAACAAGGTCGCATAGCTCCGGTTCCTCTTGTTTGTCCACAGCGAATTCAGAGCTCTTCCATAAGCCTTCAGGATCCTTTATTCGGCTGGCAAGCCTAATCAGTGTATTCTTCTTCTCATTGTATAGGGCATTGATTGGATTTTCATCAAAATCCAGGATTAAGTTACCGTTCGCCACTGTCTCTATCGGTTTTGTGCTTGTATGCTCCCTGTATAGCATTGGAAGAATGAATTTCATGTTATTTTGCAGGTAGTCGAGACTTTCACGATATTTCCGTTCGGGAAGACTCTCAGCTCTTTGCTCTGCAAGCCAGTCGATTAATTCATAATCTGGTCTGATTCCTTTCTCATCCTTCTTTCTGACCATATGGAATCTGACAGTGTATTTAGCAAAGTCTTCGTCTAGAATCCCAAGAGGCAAGTCTTCTTTCACACCAATCCATCAAGTATCGGGATTATATAAATCTTTCTATTGTTATATCTATATAGTAGTTACAATATTTCTTGCATTCCAGAAATCCTCAGCCCATCTGCGGCACAAGCGACGAAACAAGCTTTGAAGACCTTATCGACTGCAGCATGAAATCGACGAATGGCTTTTCCATTATGCTGCCTGGGTCGCTCTTTTCGAGTAGCTTTCGAAACCTTGGTCCAAACCACTTTTTTGACAATGGCATTCTTGACGCGTAGCCTGTTATTATGTATACTGCAGCTTCCAGCTTCTTCGCGTACTCTTCTTTAAGCCATGGAAGGTTTGATGACTCCCATGCGAACTTGGAAAAGTCCTCAAGCTTTTCAGGCAAGGTGAATCCTGATTTTACCGCCTCTTCAAACATTGGAGTTCCAGGGTATGGTGTGTACATTGACGGCGGCCACACTCCTGCTTCAGGATTATTCTTGAGCAGCTTGTCTATCAGTATGACTGTCTGCCTTGCATCATCCATTGTCTCTTTGGGGTATCCGAATGAGAAGTGGTACATGCACTGTATTCTGTGCTTTTTCAGCTTCTCATTTACCCTTAGGACTTGTTCTGTTGTGATGTCTTTTTTCATTTGGTCAAGTATTCTCTGGCTTCCTGACTCCACTCCAAGGGTTAGCCTTCGAAGCCCTGCTTTTTTCATCAGGTTGATGAAGTCATCATCGTAACTGTCAAAGTAGTCAACCCTTGCGTCTGCGTGCCACTTGACAAGAAGCCCTTCCTGTATCATGAGCCTGCAGATTTCTTCCACCCTTTTTTTGTCTGTGAAGAAGTTGTCGTCCCTCCAGTTAAGCCCGTCAATATCAAAATTCTGCACAAGGTTCTTTAGTTCTGCAACTACTCGCTCTGCGCTCTTTGCCCTCCATTTTTGCCTGTTTACGCACAGGTTATAGCAGAATTTGCAGCCATGAGTGCAGCCCCTGCTTGTGCAGAGTTCAAAGTTGCGGCTTGCATAGCTTGTCTTGAAGATGTACTTCTCAGGATTGATTAGATCATACGGGATTTTTGGCAGCATGTCCATTTCAATAAATTGCCTTTCTGGATTCTTTCTCACCTGCCCATTTTCCTTATGCCAGATTCCCTGCACGTCTTTTATCGTGCTGCCTTCCTTCAGCTTCCAGGCAAGTTCAAGTATTGTCTCCTCTCCTTCTCCAGCTACCACAATGTCTGCATGCTCGCTTCTTATGGTCTGTTCAGGAAAGACTGATGCATGGCCTCCCCCCCACACAACAGGCACTTTTGCAATAGACCTGACCTTTTTGACAAATTCAATTACGTAGGTCAGCTGGCTTCCTGTCATCGCGGTCACTCCGACAAGGATTGTTTCCATCCCAAGCTCCTGCTTCAGTCTCTTCTCCCAGTGCAGGTCTGTATTCTGGTCGATTATGCAGACTGAATATCCGTGTTCGGCAAGAGGTGCTGCAACGTGCAGCATTGCCCACGGCGGTAATGTGAATGTCACCCTAAGCGGATCTGATATTGGTGCAAATAGTATCACTTGTGACATTTAGTACCTCATCTGCGTCATTTTTTTTAGGGCAAGCCTGTAGGTGAATATTGCCTTTTCTGCCAGGTCTGTGAATATCTTTTCAGGTATGTATTTTGTGTCCTGCTTTTGAAGCTTTTCGAACCTGTATTTGAACCACCTGCCTATCATGGGTATCTTGCTTGCGTATCCGCTCATCAGGTATATTGTTGCATACAGCTTTTTTGCCTCCTCTTTTCCAAGCCATGGCAGATGGCTTGTTGTCCATTCGTAGTCTGCAAATCCTTTGAGGTCTTCAGGCACTTTTAGCCCGAGGCTTTTGCTTATGTCGTAGAGTGGCGTGCCAGGATATGGTGTGAACACTGATGGCTTCCATATCCCAGAGCTTGGATTCTCTGTTAATAGCTTCCTTGCCAGCATGACTGTCTCCTTTGCATCCTCGCTTGTCTCTCCTGGATACCCGAACGAGAAGTGGTACATGCACTGTATTTTGTGCTTTCTCATCTTCATATTCACTCTTAGCGCCTGTTCTTTGGTTATTCCCTTCTGCATTATGCCAAGGACTTTTTTGCTTCCTGACTCTACTCCGAAAGTAACCTGCGAGCAGCCTGCGTTTTTCAACAATTCTATGAATTCATCGTCAAAATTGTCAAAGTAGTCGACTCTTGCATCGCAATGCCACTTAAGCTTCAGCCCTCTTTGGATTATCTCTTTGCAGATTGCCTCAACTCTTGTTCTGTCCACAAAGAAGTTGTCTTCCCGGAAGTTGACTCCGTCTATTTTGAAGGTTTCCGCGAGGTATTGCAGCTGACTTGTGACTTTGTCTGCCGAAGCAGCCCTCCACTTGCGCTTGTTGACTGCGAGATTGTAGCAGAAGCCGCATGCATGAGGGCAGCCCCTGCTTGTGCACAGCTCGAATGTGCGCTTTGAGTAAGGTGTGGAGTAGATGTATCTCTCTAGGTCGATTAGCTCGTATGGTAAATTCATGTAGTCCTCGATTCTCACGAATCCTCTTTTGTTTCCGCAAGATATCTTGCCGTCTTTTTTCTGCCACACTCCGGCAATATCGCATTGCCTGCCTTCTTTTAGCATCATCGCTATGTCTGAGGCTGCCTCTTCACCCTCTCCTGTTACAACGTAGTCGATTAGCTCGTGTGCTATTGTCTGTTTTGGGAAAAGCGTTGCGTGAGGGCCGCCCCATACGATTGGAACATCAAGGATTTCCTTTGCTGCTCTTGTCATCTCGAGGCCATACTTTATCTGTACCCCGCTCATTGCTGTAACCCCAACAAAGAGGGTGTCATGGCCTATCTCTTTTAGCCTCTTTTTCCAGCCTAATTCAACATTCTGGTCTATTATTGAAACAGAGAATCCATTTTTCTTCAGGCCGCATGCCACATGCAAGAGCGCCCAGGGAGCCACCCTGAAGGATATCCTCTTCGGGTCAGATATCGGGTTGAGAAGCACTATCTCTGGCATCTGGCACCTCCAGCGAGTATTTGGCTTCCTTTCCAGGGTTATTCCAGAACAGGTTTGTGAACCATGTGTAGATGATCAGCGAGCCGTCTTTTATAGGCCTAAGGCTGCTTGTTCCAGCCCTTGCTGTATAGGTTATGGGCACTGAATATATTGAGTACCCAAGCTTCGCCATTTTTGTTACCATCTCCATCTCCAGGGAGAATCCTTTTGATTCAATGTGCATTGCCAGCTCGTCCACAACCTCCTTTTTCCACGCAAAGTATCCTGTGCAGACATCTGTCACGTTTCCTGCAAAGCATACCCTGACCAGGAATGTGAAAAGCCAGTTTCCTATCCTGTTGAAGTAAGTCATTGACTCTTTGGACATCTTTCCGGATAGCCTTGTTCCCACGACCACATCGCAGAATCCTGAGTCTATTGGCTCTATCATGCGCAGCATCTCGCAGCTCTGGTATGTGTTGTCTCCGTCAAGCATCACGACGATGTCTGTGTTGTCGCTGACATTTTTGAATCCTGTGCTGATTGCATGGCCTTTTCCCTGCCTTTTTTCGTGCACTATCCTTGCTCCCTTTGACCTTGCCACCCTGACTGTGTTGTCATGCGAGTTGTTGTCCACAACCAGCACCTCCACCCTGTAGTCTAATGCCTGGAGTTTTCCAATAGGTATGCTCTCGATTACCTGTCCTATTCCCTTTTCCTCGTTATAGCAGGGTATCAATACTGTCAGTGTTTTCATTGTCAGACTCCCAAGGATGCAGAAACTATAGGCACGGACATTATTAATCGTAGTAATTTGCCGTGCCTATGCGGACTTTACAATTGAAAATACGAATATTAAAGCCCGCAGCTATAACAACACCCCGGAAACACCCTTTTTTGTACTGCACCTGAAATACTGCCGTTATGGCACTCCCACAGCGAAATCTACTGTTTTGGAGCCCTTGTTTTTTGCCTGGTCAGTTGCCTCAAAAGTTATGACATGCTCTCCATAACCAAAGGCCCTCTGCCGCTCGTAACTGGTGCATCTTGTGCATAGAGTCATGAAGCGGCTTCCCAAGCCCTCTGTGTACCCTATTGTCGCCTTTTCGTCAGTCGTGATATTCAATAGAACATACCTGTCAGGATAACCTTGTTCTTTTGGCGCGTGCACTTTGATTTGTGGAGCGACTGTGTCAACTGTCACATCATAAACTACTGACTGCACTGTTGTTGCCTTGTCTATAGCCTCGAAGTAGTAGTTTAGAGGCCCTTGTTCGAGTGGCCAGACATCGAAATTGCATATCATGTATCTCCCATCTATGCTGCAATCCCCTGCCTCCTTTGATACAGCTACATAGTCAACTGATTTGTTTTCCTTGTAGTTGAGTACAACCCTTTGCAGTGTGTCATCCATGACAACTAATGTGAATGTGCTGTTTGCGTGCATTTTATCCATTGGGTACATCCTGATTATGCGTGGAGCCTTGCTGTCAACAAAGAACTCTGCTGTTGTGTTCATGCTGTTGCCTGCGTTGTCTGCAGCCTTTATTACCAGCCTGTGCATGCCGTCGCTGAATCCCTGGCTTCTGCCGTAGCTGGTGCAGTCCCTGCATAGCCTGCGAAACCTGGGCCTTGCGTCCTCAAGGTCAATGTACTCAAAAGTGGCTGGTTCTGTTGCGTTCAGTTGGAACTGTACTTTTCTTTCACTGTATGAGCCTGGCTGGGGCTGGATAACCGCAATTTGAGGTGATAATGTGTCAACCAGCACCTCTGTTATTCTGCTTGTCTCATTATTAACTCGGTCACGTAGCATAAAGTAGTATTCGATTTTTCCTTGCGGAAGCCCAGGTACCTCTATTGTGCAGCTCTGCCTGTCTCCGGACTGGCATATTCCTTCAACAGTGTTCCATTCTCCTGCACCACGCCATTTCAGGAGCACCTGCTCTAGATTTTTCTCGTCATAAAACACTGTGAATTTGCCGTCAGTGTAGCTTCCCTTTCTTGGAAGATTTGAGCGTATCCTCGGCCTCTTGGAGTCAATGAAGAAAGACACTGTCTTGTTCGCCTTGTTGTAGTTAAGGTCTTGTGCAAATACTGTGATGTTGTGGAATCCGTCGTTGAAGCTGATTGTCCTGCTGTAGAAGGTGCACCTTGAGCAAAGCCTTTTTTCCACTCCCTTTTGGTCTGTTATGTCTGCATAGCTGTACTGCGCCTGCTCATCTGTCTCGATTTCCATGAGTACTCTTCTTGAGCCAAGCACCTGGCCTTCTGATGGCCTGACAATGTCAATTACCGGTGGTTCCATGTCGTATCCGCCTGGTCCTGGGTCCTTGCATTGAGGGGTCATGCCTGCGCAGCGATAGTTTGGGTAGGTATATCCATTTTTTTGGCACACCCAGCAGAGTGTTGAGTGGCATTCTAATCGCTTCATCACCTCGCCATCGTGCAGGCATTCAAGGTGGAACTGTCCGTCGTCAGTCCATGCTCCGATCTTGAATGCAAGAGAACAAAGGAATATTGCTGGCAGTACCAGGTAAACCAGCCTTTTCAATGCGTCTCACCTTCTTTTTTAAATCCTTGGCTGGCAGAGTCGCTAAGCCTGGACCCTGCTTGAGTGTCGCGGGCACCGAGTTTTTTTCCATGGCAGGCTTGGTTGCCTGAATAACCGTAAGCGTCGCCGGAGGTATCTGGCAACTCGCACTCCTCTCCGGGGTATATTACAATATTGCCGCATACCGGTTCTTGAACGCATATGTCTTCAGGGCAGATAAGATTGCCATCGCAGTTTGTGCTGCCTGAAAACTCGGTGCCACACGCGCTTTGCTGAGCGTAGAATGAGATGTTGCTTGCGCAACATGTTTTGTCCTGGGCTTTCCAGAAATATCCCTGGCCAGATGTGATGATCCTTTGGCTGCCTTTTGTAGAAGAGGCTCGTCGCTGCAGGCTTTGGAAAAAAATCCTATGTAATCGAATGAATTTTGCACCCATCTAAAACCCCTCTGAATGCCTGACTGGAAGCCTATTGACTGGTAATCTCAAAAATTAAGGTCTCTTCGTCAGTGTTTCCCGCAGCATCTGTTGCTCTAAGCAGCAGGTTATGAGGCCCGTAGCCAAAGCTTCTTGACCGCTCATATGCTGTGCACTTCGAGCAAAGCCTTGTGAACCTTGACCCTGAGTCCTGGTACTCCAAAGTGACTGGCTCTCCTATTGTGATGTTGAATTGGACAATCCTGCTTAGGTATGTTGGCTGGTCAGGCTTGTTGATTTTCATTTCTGGCCTTTTCGTGTCGACAGTCACGTCAAATGTCTTTGACTGCACGCTTGTCGCTATGTCTGCGACCTCGAAATAGTACTTCATTGGCCCTTGCTTTGTCAGCTGCATGACTTCGCATTTCTTGTATCTGCCTGCAGCAGCGCACTTGCTTCCGTCTACTGTCTTGGACTTGTAGCTTGTGGTGCCGTTCTCCAGGTAGTATAGGGTTACAGACTGCAGGTTCTCCTCATCAACTGTTATTGTGAAGTTTCCGTTTGCATACTTTCTGTGCTGTGGCAGCATCTTCTTTATTTTTGGCTCCTTGCTGTCGACCAGGAAATTCATGGTCGCGTTTTTCACGTTGCCAGCTCCGTCAGTCGCCCTTAGCACTATTGTGTGGCTGCCGTCTTGGAAGTTGACTCTCTTGCTGTAGCCTTCGCATTTCCTGCAGAGCTGCTTGTATCTTGGCCTTGTGTCTGAATTGTCTATGTATTCCAAGGTCACTGCCTCGCTGCTTTTTATATCAAAGTCGACATATTTGCTTGCATAAGGCCCTGCTTGCGGGCTGATCATGTTGATGTCTGGTGCCACAGTGTCAACTGTTACTGTGTACGCTTTTGACTGCACTGTTGTTGCCAGGTCTTCTATTGTGAAGTAGTATGTTAGTGGTCCCTGCTTTAAGTCTGTGATTCCCATTTCTGCCAAATTGAATTTGCAGCTTTTTAGTGTTCCTGATTCGCAGTTTTTCTTCTCCACTGTCTTTTCTATGCTCTGCGAGTAGTGAAGCGTTATCTTCTGCACATTTGCCTCGTCATAATCTATGTCAAAGATGCCGTTTCCGTATCCCCTGTCTGCCGGATTCATTGTCCTTATCCTTGGCGCTATGCTATCGACTGCAAAGTCGATTGTGCTTTCTGCCTTGTTTCCAGCAGGGTCTGTTGCTGTAATCAGCACCTTGTGGCTTCCGTCTGAGAATCTCTGCGTGCTTTTATGCGATGCGCAGCCAGCGCACAATGTCTTTGTGAGTCGTGGGTCGAAGAGGTCGATGTAAGTCAGCTGCACAGGCTCGCTCACCTGTATCTCAAAGGGAACATTTACTGTTGGATATGCCATGTTCTGCGGGCCTATCCTGTTCAATACTGGTGGGACTGTGTCAACGCGTGCTGCTTTTTCAGTGGAACTCACAGATGTTGCCGAGTCCTCAATCTTGAAGTAGTATGTCACATCACCATCTGGCAGGCTGCTTACCTTGATTGTGCAGTCTTTCCTAAGCCCCTTTGGGCAGTCTGTTCTGGATATCGATATATAGGCTCCTGAATTGATCTTGTAGAAGAGTGTCGCCTTCATAAGGTTCTCCTCGTCATAGAAGACTGTGAACTCCCCGTTTGTGTACTTTCCGCTGTCCGGCAGCGTGTCCCTGATTATCGGGTTTTTGCTGTCCACTGCAAAAGTAACGTTCTTGTATGCAGAGTTGCCGCCTGTGTCAGAGGCCTTGATGGTTATGAAATGTGGCCCGTCGTCGAAGCTTATCTCCCTTGAATAGCTTCTGCAGTTTGGGCATATACGCAAGTATCCTTTTGCCTCTTTTCCGCGCTCCATGTAATAGTAGGTTGCAGGCTCGTCAGTTGTTATGTCAAAAGGGACTGCCCTGCTGCTGTAGAAAAACCCTTCCTGAGGTGAGTTCAGTGTGATTTCCGGAGGCTGGATGTCTGCGTTCGGACCCTGGCCGCAGCTGAGCGTCTGTCCTGAGCATCGGCTTGGGAGGTACGCCCACCCGTTTTTCTGGCACACTATGCAAAGGTCATGGTCGCACTCATATATGACCATCCTTTCTCCGCGGTGCAGGCATTCATAGTGGAGCTGTCCGTCATTTGTCCAGGCAGTTGCGAAAGGTATTGTTGCCAGCGCTGCCATTACCATTATTGTTACCATTATTGTCAATGCTGCGATTTTGTCGGTGCGCATAAGTGTACCTCATAACAGTGTTGGCTCTTTAGACTGCCTCGCCCCAGAAATATATCTGGCCGCTTGTGAAGTCTCCGACGCATGGCTCAGGCAGCCCTAGCTTGAAAGTCAAGGCAAGGTCTGCGCCTGGAGTCAGCAGGTTGGCGTGCCAGTATGGGTCTCCAGGGTTCTTTCCTGCCTGTATGATTTCTGCATCGTTGTAAAAGTCCCTGGTGAACTTGTTGCCATATACGATTGGCACGTAGCCTTCTGAGTCACTTCTTGGGTCGTTTCTTGTTGTGTATCCGCCGTTTGCGGAGTAGTAGCATATGTGGTCGTCTGCATCATCAAACCCTGCCTCGCACTTGTTGTTCTGGGATTGTGCTCCTGAGGCTGCATAGTTGTTGCCAAGCTTGAGCCTGTTGCTGATAACGCATCTTGCCCCTGAATCGCTTGGGTCGTAAAAGTCACTTCCTGAGATGAACATGTCAAGGAGCACTCCGCTTCCTGTGTCTGCATCATTGCTCACAAGCAGTGTCTCTGAGTAGGAAATTGTCCCTGGCCTTACCACTCCGAAGTCAAGCATTCCGTCGATGGTTAACGCTATCTGGGGGTTGAAGAACCAGTACTCGTTCTCATCGCTGACTTCCCTTCCGTCTGCAGATATTGCCTCTGCTGCAACAAAGTATTCCCCGTACATCGAGCTTGCAGGCTCAACTGTGAGCGTGCACTCATAGTATGCCATTGTGTCTGGATCGAACTGCTGGATCTCCTCTTCTGATATTCTTGCCTCACATGATGTCCTCACGTTTTCTCCAGGTGCCGCATAGCCTCTAAGCTCTAGGCATTCAACCTCTATCCCGTTGTAGACTGGCCTCTTCTCCCATTTTGCTGACAGCTTGTGGCTTAAGTATCCTGTCTGCGGATGGATAAAGTCCTCGAACATCCTGAGCTGCAAATTCAGGTAGTCTCCTGTCTTTATTCCAAGCGCTGAAAG
>JBDRIZ010000057.1:0-6670 GCA_043815525.1 Candidatus Woesearchaeota archaeon | reverse complement strand
TTCTCTGTCTTCTTTTTCATGCCCTTCCTCTTTCCGCCTCTTGCCATAAGGGCACGAGAAATATCTCCGCTCTTATCCACGAAGTATAGCCATCCTTTTTGCTTCTTAACGCCAACTTTGGCGACTTTCTTTGCCATTATTGTCTACCTCCTCTTTGATATTGGGAGCATTTCCCCCTATCAATCACTGAGATATGCTTATTTATAAATTTTTCGTCATAAGAACAGAGTTTCGCGTCACTAATCAGACGGTAACAACAAACATCAAAAAAAGTTATCGACGAGACTCCAAGGAAATTATGCCGGCTATCTCATCCTGCGAGACAGCACAACCGTCGAGCTTCAAGCCCCAGAGCATAGCGTCCAATAGGGTCTCGCGAGGGTTCTCAATTGAGAAAAGGAACTTATCAAGAAAGCCAAGCTCATAAGCCACAAGAGCAAGCTCCAAAGAGCGAATTGGAACAAGGGATTTTGTCTGCTCTTGGAATTTTTGCAGCATATCCTTGTCAGTCCTAACCGGAGTATGCAGTTTCCTCTCCAGGATCGCAGCAAGCCCGACAGGATCCTCGAGCAGCATGCGCGTCGTGCGCTCGTCAACAACTATCGCTGAGGCGTTAAGGCTTAGTGCTGCTGCAACAGACTCCATCTCGCCACGATGCACAACAGAGATAGGATGGCCTTTCGCCAGGTAGATTCTGTTTGCGATATCCAATAGCTGCCTACCCAGCTGCCTGATTTCTTCAGAATCCGCTACCTGCAAGACCTTATCCTCAACCAACCGCATTGCCTGCAGCGCCTCAAACTTGTACTCCTTGCCAAGCAAGGGCCTGTCAACAACCTCCTGCTTGACAGACAAGGCAACAAAAAACTCTCCCTTGAAACGCTCTTTTAACTTAGGCAGAATCCACAACAGGTTATTCATGGTAAGACTGATGATTGGGCCTGCATCAAAGACAAGAGATTTCATATGCCAAACAACCCCCTGGCAAAAACCAGCCTCTTCTTTGCAGCCTCAACCTTCTCTGATCGGTCAATTATTCTTGTCTTGCCAACATAGTTCATCAGCTCCCACTGCGAGATTCCAAGCATCTCAGAAGCCCTGGCAAGCGATATGCCATGGTCATAAATCTTGCTGCCTTTCTTGATCTGGGACTGACCAATAACCTGCTGGATGTAGAGCTTCATTTTTGAGTCAATGCCAGAGATAGTAGCAGTGATGCTGTGAATAGACTTGTTATAGCTGCCAAAATCATTTTTTGTCAGGCTGTCAATAGCCATGCCAAGCCCATCCACAATACCCTTAGCGAGAGCACCCTGTTCGCGTTGCAGGACCTTGGAAAGAGCATAGGCCACAACAGCAATTGACACGGAATCCTCATCCTGAAAAATACTTGCATTATGTATAGTGTGGTTGCTAAGTTCAGAAAGCCTGGCAGCATCCCTTTGCAAAACACACTCCTTTGCCTGTTTAAGCACTGCAAGAATGTCCTCCTTAACCTCAGGCAGCATCAAATCTTGCACAAGCCCTATACAGTTATAAATGTTTCTCAAAGCTTGAGCTTTTCAGGCTATTGCCGGTTTTTCCTCGCGAAAAACCTCCAGAAATGGCAGCCAAGATGTTGGCCCACAAAAACTTTATATCTGGATGAACATTAGTCATAGTATGGGGATAGTTGACTCGGCACGACTGCTTTTTCCACTAACAGCAGAGCAGAAGAGGGGGCTTTCGCACTTCGGAAAATTCTTGTCCAAAGATGACATAGGCGAACTGTCAAGGCTATTGAAACAGAAAAAGATCAGGTTGTCAGGGGCAAAAATAGGGCTGTCAGAGAGAATAACTGATGATGACGCATTCACAATATGTGAGATAGCTGACCACAGGAAAAACATAGTGGACTTCGTAGAATCCTGCAACAGCAAGAGCGAAACACATAGGACAGAACACCTGCAGAAGGAATTCCGCACTAGGGCTTTTGAGACAATAACAGGGATTATTGCGCCAAACCTATTGGGCTTTGACAACGTGAAGAAAGCATCTGCGCTGCAGCTATTCGGAGAGGAGAACATCCACATCCTCCTGATAGGAGACACAGGCACAGGCAAGACAGAAATACTGCTTTCAGCGCATGACCTTGCGCCAGTATCAAGCTTTGGGCTTGGCTCTGGAACAAGCGGCATAGGACTTACAGTGACAGTCAGGGGAAAGGAGATCCACAAAGGGATACTGCCACTCGCAAACAGGGGTGTGGCATGCATCGACGAACTCAACCTTATCAAAAAGGAAGATGTCGGTAGCCTTTACAACGCAATGGAAAAAGGATTTGTAAGCTACAACAAAATGGGACACCACTACAGGTTTGAGGCAAGAACAAGCATACTTGCAACAGCAAACCCCAGATACAACACGTTTGTCGGAAAAACAGCGCAGCAGTTGAGAAAAGAAATGCCGTTTGATGCAGCTCTTCTCACAAGATTCCACCTGATATTCTTCTTCAGAAAACCTGACCTGGAGAAATTCGGGGAGATAGCAAAAAAGATTGTGGGCCAGAAAAGCCATAGTGTCCAGAGCAGGGACGTGAACTTCATCAAAGGATACATCGAAAAGGCAAGAGAGATAGAAGTCAGCCTGCCGCAAGAGTTTGAAAACACAATAGTGGAATTTGCAAAAAAGATAAAGAAAATGGAAAGAAAGCTCCTTGTGGAAGTGAGCCCGAGAATGGTCGCAGGAATAGTCAGGCTTGCAAAAGCCTCAGCAAGAACAGGGCTGCGAAACAAAGTGGACGATACAGACATAAGAATGGTGCTCGAAATCGTTGAAAGCAGCCTAAAGCATGAGGCCAACTGACAATCGAAAGTTATATTAAACCCTCCCCTTTTGACAAGAATAATGTTCAGCTTAATAAAAAAGGTAGTGAACAAGATATTCAGGGACCTGTTCAGGAAGAAGAAACACATAAAGATGGGCCTTTACGGCCCGCCCAACGGCGGCAAGACAACCCTTGCCAACAGGATATGCCAGGACTGGCTGGGCCAGCAGATGGGATCTGTTTCTCATATACCTCACGAGACAAGAGAGATACAAATAAAAGAGCAGGTCAACATAAAAAGCAACGGAAAAGAGCTGTCTTTCAACCTGGTAGACACACCGGGAATAGCAACAAAAATCGACTACGAGGACTTCATGAAGGTAGGGATGAAAGAGGCAGCAGCAAAGAAAAGGGCAAAAGAGGCAACAAAAGGTGTCATTGACGCCATCAAGTGGCTCGACGAGATGGACGTCGTGATAGTGGTCCTTGACGCAACACTGGACCCATACTCACAGGTCAACATAACAATAATCGGGAACCTTGAGGCAAGGAAGATACCTGTGCTCATTGTGGCAAACAAGGTAGACCTGAAAAAGGCAAAAATGAGAAAAATCCAGACAGCGTTCCCGCAATACAGCGTCGTTGGCATATCAGCAAAATACGGCAACAACATAGAGGAATTCTACGAAACTCTGTTCAAGGTGGCAGCATGATAACACTGCAATTCGTACCATACACAGAAATCGAATCACTGAGCTCAGTAGGAAGGATAAGAAAACTGCTCAACATAGCAAAAGAGAACAAGATAGTGCTGCTCGAAGGAAGGCTCAAAAAAGAGGAAGAAAAAGAGCTGATAAAAGCGACAATGGAAGAGATAAACGAGGACTTCAAAGGAATAGAGCTTGCAGTGATTGAGCCAAAATCAAAAGACTACCAGGGATTCAGGAGATTCAAGAAAGGATTTGTCAACTTTATGCTCGGAGACAGGATCGGCCTGACAATAGTCGGACCAGCAAGCATAGTGAAAGACATAAAAAAAGACCCGAGCAAGATAGAGCTTCTCACAAAAGACCAAAAGAAGAAAAAGAAATAAAATGCCCCACCAGTGCGTCAGGTGCAACACATTCTACGATGATGGTGCTACAGAGCTCTTGACAGGATGCCCGTGCGGAGGAAAACTCTTCTTCTACATAAGAAAGGAAAAGCTCGAGCAGGCAAGGCAGGCAGCAGAGGACGTGCAGCTCTCTACAGAAGAGAAGGAGCAGATGGAAAAAGACGTCTTCGAGCTTGTCGGAGTGGACCCTGAAAGAGAAGAGCCAGTAGTCCTTGACATTGAGGCAATACGAGTCCTAAAACCCGGAAAGTACGAGCTGGACCTTGTGAACATATTCAGGGGAGAACCACTGATAGTGAAACTGGAAGAGGGAAAATACATAATCGACGTTGCAGAATCTTTCAGGAGATTCAAGAAGAAATAGGCTTGCTTTTCAAGATATATTCGGGAAGCGAACCCTCAATCATTTTTCCTGCTCCAATAAGTGTGAAATATTTCTTTAGCTCATCCTCAGTATTCACCTCTATCTCGACAGAGGGACCAACAAACTCGACATTTTCAACAAAAAACCTTGAGCTGCCGAGGGAGAACTCTTCACCACAAACAGCAAATTCGAGGATCTTTTGAAACCCGGGAAACTTGTTACTGATGAAGGCAAAACCCTGGTCCAAGTCATCAAACTCCTGCCTGAGCAAAATCACATCTTTTTTTCCAAAACCAAGAGCAACAGCCTTTTTATGCGTGACAATTACCTGCCTTGAAGGCCAGTTATTTTTGCTATAAACCCGCAAGCGCAGATACACTGGCCCAGTCCAGGATTTGAAGATGAAGTTCTTGCAGGCATAGCAGCCTTTAGAGACTCCTCCCAGGCCCATTACTTTTTTCTTGACTCTCTCAAGGTTGTCAACCAATGCCCTTGCTTCAAGCATATTTCTCCCAGTGCAGGACCTCTTCAACAGGCTTACTCTTGGAAGAAGGGTTCTCTGCAGGGTAGCCAAGAGACACTATGGAGACAAGTTCAAGGGAATCAGGAAGACCAATAATGCCAGCGATTTCCTCGTTATACGGCTTTCTCCAGGCGTTGACCCAGCAGCTTCCAATGCCCTTCGCTGTAGCTGCAAGAAGAATATTCTGGGTCGCAGCAGAGCAGTCAATGACAGTGAAGTCATGCGACTTCTGGCCGCAGACAATTATGCATGCTGATGCTGCCTTGAGAAATGACCCGTAAGTCGCAAGCCCCGCAATCCGGTCAAGATTGTCCCTATTACTCACAACAACAAAATGCCAGGGGTATATGGCCCTTGCGCTTGGAGCAAGATTTGCGCATTCAACAATCTCTTTTAGGGTATCAGCAGGAACCTTTGCAGGTAGGTATTTGCGCACGCTCCTCCTTGTTCTTATGCATTCTATTGCATCCATGTCACCACCTCATTTTCCTGCAACTATCTCTATCACGTCGCCATCTTTTAGCTTGTGGTCCTTACCAACAGTCATCTTCTGCTTCATATCAACTGCACGGATAAATTTGCTGCCTATGTCTGTATGAATGCGGAAAGCGAAATCAAGGGCAGTTGAGTTATTTGGCACCAAAAAGCAGTCAGGAAGAACATTGCCTGCCTGGTCAGCCAAGCGGCTGTCAGGAACAGGAAAAACAGCTATTTGACTAAGCAGGCCAAAAACAGCAGCGTCGAGAACCTGCTGCACGCCTGTTGAGCCAAACCTTGAGAGCACATTAGACCTTATGAACTCCAGTGCAGCAGCCTGCCTCTCGCTAAGACTGGCTGACACAATCTTGAAATCACTCCCACCTGCTATGTAGTCTATCAATTTATGCTTTGCAGCCTCCCTTAGCGCAAGCTCAGACTCGGCAGAACAGGGCATCATAAGCGCGTCTGGGAACTCTTTTTTTAGCCTCGCAAAATTGTCAAGCGCTCCAGCAACATCAATCTTATTGCATGCAACAATCATAGGCTTAGTCAAGACACGAAGGCTATGTGCCATCTGGAACAGAGTGTCATCAGAATAATCTGTTGGCCTTGTTGCGTCAAGTCCCATCTCCTTTACAAGGCCTTCGACCATCTTCTCAGTAACACCAAGAGCAGAAAGCTGCTTTGCAAGGCTTTTGGCCAGCTGCTGATGAGTCTGCTGAATCTCCCGAGCGAATTTGTCCCAGCCCTTTTTAAATATGCCAAGATACCAGTAGTCAAGCTCCTTCTCAAGAAATCTTATGTCATTCGCAGGATCATAAGTGCCAGGCTCAACAGGCTCACCCACCTCACTTGTCGTTCCCGCAACATCAACAACATGAATCAACACATCGGCCTGGCGCAAATCATCCAAAAACTGGTTGCCCATGCCCTTGCCCTCATGCGCACCAGGAACAAGGCCTGCCACGTCAAGCATCTCAACAGGAACAAACCGCTTTCCAGAAAGGCAAAAGCCAAACCTGGGCTTGCACCTGACACCAAAAAAAGTGTCTGCACAATCCACACGGACATAGCCAGTGCCATGATTCGGCTTGATAGTCGCAAAGGGATAGTTCGCTATAAGAACCTCTGCAAGGGTGGCTGCCTTAAAGAAAGTCGACTTGCCAACATTGGCCTTACCAACCACCCCAACGAGCATAGGTGTCGGATAGGCCTGAAAATATAAAAACTTTTGCACTGAGCGACATTGCGCGGAAATTATCTAGTGTTGTTGGTCCCAGAAGTCAAATTTTTCTAGAATATTTTTGATTGTTCCCAGGTACCTGATGACTTTTTGTTTGACTCGTCCTTTTGTGTCGTATTTTCCTTGGACTATGTAGTAGT
>JBDRIZ010000056.1:0-8331 GCA_043815525.1 Candidatus Woesearchaeota archaeon | reverse complement strand
TTGGTTTCTTCCGGAGGTTTTATGTTGCTTCAAATATGCGCTTGGCGTATGTAGGCCCAAAGGTTGACAAGGGATTGTTCAATTCTTTTTCGGGCATTGCCGCAGGCAAGAGTCATAAAAGTTTTCCTGACCCTGCAGGTTTCTCCGGGAGGAATGTAATGTCTCGGCCTATTGGCCAGTGCTATCTTGTTCTTGGGAAAAAGACTGTGCCAAGAAGGCATCCTGACAGCTTTGTTCTTGATGTGATACGCGCTGTTCTTGGCAAGGGTTTGACTGGTCGCATAGTTAATGAGGTGAGGCAGGAGAAAGGCCTGGCCTATGAGGTTGGTTGTGTTAATGAGTGTGATATTGATTACGGGTTCTTCTCTGTCTACCTTAGCACCAAGAATCTTGCTTTGGCTGAATCCATTGTCAGAAAGCATCTTGCTGATATTGGTTCTGTGTCAGACAAGGAGATTCTTGAGGCAAAGTACTATTGCGTTGGCGAGTTTGTCCGCGAGACAGAAGACAGCAGGGTTTTGGCTGATATCCTTGCTTTCTGGGACTGCTGCAATATGGACTCTGATGTCGGCCGCTATGTCAAAAGCATTAGGGATGTCACAAAATGTGATGTGTTGCGTGTCGCTAAGAAATACTTTTCTGGACCTTTCGCTGTTGCTGTGCTTAAAGAGAATTAGGATAAGCTTCTTTCGCAAGTTTTTCCTTTCCCTGCATTGATTTTCTTACTGGTTCTAGCATTCGGTCAATCTCTTTTCCAAGAGCAGTCTTCACGTCTTGTGGATGCACTTTTTTTTCAACGTAGTCTTTTTCAAGTTTCTCGTATGTCTTGTAGCTTAGGTTTCCTCCGTATTTTTCCGGCCTCTCGACAACGAATTCATTGCTTTGGTCCTGCTTTACAACCATCACGACGTGTTTTAGGAACGCGAACACCCCGTTTCCTTCGACTACGCATTCCTGGCAGTATGCCTTGTTTAGTTTTCGCATCAATTCCTCGCTCGAGTCCAATAGGTCTATCTTTGACTCTTCTACTGATGCGCTCATCTTCTCTCCGACAAGGCCAGGTATTATGGGAGTCATCACTTCTACCCTGCTCTTGTATCCGATTTTTGGCAGGTACTCTCTTGCGAACATCAGTATCTTCCTCTGGTCTATTCCGCCATACTGGATGTCCACTTTGAGGTATTCTTCGTCCAGCGCCTGCATCATAGGATATATCAGCCCGCTTGTTTTCGGGTTGTCTGACTGCTTTACAACCTCTGATGCTGCCTTTTTGCAGTCGTGCTGGCTTGCTACTGTTGACATCTTTAAGAGGTCATAAAAGTATGCTTCGCTTTTTTGAAAGTCGCTTCCCTTTACTATCTCAAAGTTCTTGATGTCTGCTCCGATAGACTTGAACATGGCGGGGATTACCATGCTGTAGTATTCATACCTTTTTGAAAGTAGTTCCCAGGGAGTGTTGTCGAGCGCTCCGTGCAGGTCAGCGAGAAGAAGCTTGACTTTGAATCCTGCTTTGAGAAAATCTGCAAGTTTTAGCACCCACAAAAAGTATGCTATGTGCGGTCTTCCTGTGATTGCTGTTCCAAGGTACACTGCTGGCTCTTTTTTTGTCTCAAGCAGTTTCATAAGCTCTTCTTCTGTTACTATCTCCTCTGTGTTTCTCTTGATTAATTCGAGTTTTTCCTTGGCATTCATGCACTGGACATATTCGCGCAGGATATTTAAACCTTTACCAAATCCTTTTTGCAAATGCTGGTCTCGGTAACAAGCCTTTCTTCATATCTCTACTGCAAGAGGAAGCTTTTCTTGCAGGAGGTGCTGGGCTTAAAGGAGCCTCCTAAGGAAAGCCTTGTTCTTGGCTTGCTGCGCCACAATGTTTTTGATTCCCTGAACAAGTCTGAGCAGGGTGTAGTCCTGTCAATTGAGAGGCCTCTGTCTTTTGATGAGGTTGTGTCTGCTTATAAGGAAAGGGCTCAGGTCAGGGAAATTGTTTTTTCACAAAAATCCAGGCTTGAAATGTTCAATATTGAGCCTGAGCTTGTTCTGTCTTCTCTTTGGTCTGAGGTTCTTGATGAGATTTCGCTTCGTGCTTCAAATGTTTTTGATTTTATGTTGAGAACAGGCCTTGTTGGTGCAGAACTCTGGATGGCACTTTCTCCAAAGTATTTTTCCGAATTCAGGCTTGAGTCGAAAAAATATTCTTTGAAGGGGGTAGTTGACAAAGTTGAGCTGCATTCGGATTTCTGTGTCGCACATGAGCTGAAGTCTGGCTCTGCTGCAAGGGATGGTGCTTGGCCTAACCATCGCATACAGCTTGCTTCGTACATGATGATGCTTGAGGAATCTCTCAATGTTCCTGCTTCAAAAGGCTTTATTGAGTACAAGGCCTCCAGGCAGAAGGTGGAGGTAAGGCTTAATCCTTTCATGCGTGACGATGTTGCTGCCCTGACCAAGGATGTAATTTCGCTGCTTTCCTTAAGGCAGATCCCTGAAAGGTGCACAAGCAGCAAAAAATGCGATCTCTGCGGGATCAGGGATTCTTGTTTTGATGAGCGAAAGCTCAGGGCGCTGGTGAATACTGCCGGTTGATTCAACAGGCTGTTCGCCAAATCGATAGTTTTAAATATTACTTTACTGTTAACAAAACCTCACTTATAAGAGGGAAAATCATGGTTGATGAGGACAAGAAATTCTCAAAACAGTTGATTGGGAAGACTGTAGTCAGCAAGACAGGCAAGCGCTTTGGAGAGGTGGGGGATATTATCTTTGAGACTCGCTCTGGAGAGCTTATTCATCTTGTGTTGGTCAATCCCACCCCTTATACTGAGAAGCTTGAGCTTGAGAAGGACAAGGACGGCGGCATTCTCATACCTTTTAGTGCAGTGATTGCCATTGGTGATTTCATGGTGATTTCTGAAGAGGATATCATCTAGTTTTTTCTTTCCATAACCTATTTAAACCAGCTACTCTTACGCTTTTCCATGGATGAATCTTCTGCCATATGGACTGAGAAGTACAGGCCTCATGATTTCTCTGAGATGAAAGGCCAAAAGGAGATTGTCTCTAAAGTCAAGGCTTTTGTTGAGCAGCACAACATGCCCCATCTTCTTTTTTCAGGCCCCGCAGGTGTTGGAAAGACTACTCTTGCTCTTATCATCGGAAGGCAGCTTTTCAAGGACAGGTTCAGGGAGAATTTTCTGGACTTAAACGCCAGCGATGAGAGGGGCATTGACGTTATAAGGGTGAAGGTAAAGGATTTTGCCCGCACAAGGACGATTGGTGATTTTCCGTTCAAGATAATTTACCTTGATGAGGCTGATGCCTTGACAAGGGAGGCGCAGCAGGCCCTTCGAAGGACAATGGAGAACTACACCCAGACCTGTCGCTTCATCCTGAGCTGCAACTATTCTTCGAAGATTATTGACCCTATCCAGAGCCGTTGCGCTGTCTTTCGATTCAAGCCTCTCGACAAAAAGGAGCTATCAAAGCTTGTTGACAGGATTGCAAAGAGCGAAAACATCAGTATTGATGATCCTGCGAGGGAAGCACTCTATACTATTGCTGAAGGAGACTGTCGTAGGCTTGAAAATATCCTGCAGAGCGCAGCTGCATTGGAAAAAAAGATAACTGAGGAGACTATTTTTTCTCTTGCGAGCTTTGCCAAGCCCCAGGAAGTGAAAAAAGTCCTTGAGCTTGCTTTACAGGGAAAGTTTGTCGAGTCAAGAAATCTGCTGCTTGAGGTCATGCTAAACTATGGCCTCTCAGGCCTGGATATAATAAAGCAGATACAAAGGGAGGTCTGGCAGCTTAACCTGGATAACCGGAAGAAGCTGGAGCTTGTTAAGGCATGCGGAGAGACAGAATTCCACATTGTGGAAGGGTCTGATGAGTTTTTGCAGCTGGAGTCATATCTTGCGCACGTTGCTTTGGTAGGAAGTTCTTGAGGAAAATAAATATTGCATAGAAAGAGATTATGAAAAAAAAGTAAAAATCTCCTATTCCTCCTCTTCAGGCAGGTGCTTTATTATTATTGGGGTCTGGGTTCCTTCCCTGTAGTCGTATGTGAGTGTTATGTCGACTGGGGTCTCGTAGTCGCTGTTTGTGTTGACCTCTTGCGTGCATGACACTATCCTCTTGTCGCCGTAGAGTTTTACGTATCCGCTTGTGTCACTCCCTTCAGACAGTCCTGAGCATTTGAGCCCGCTGTCGAAGTGGGCGTTCACCTCCACAAATACCCTGTCGCCATACCTTCTTTCGGTGTTGCATTTCGAGGTTTTTTCGAAAATGTCTCCTTTGCCAAGGTGTGTTACCTCGAACTGGAACCCTACCTTGTTTTTTGCTCTGCTGTATTCTTTGAAGCTTGTGACCTGCACTGGCGCTCCGGAGCCGTATATAGTCTTTTGCTCTGATACCTCGCATACACCCTCTTTTTCTGGGTTGATGTTGTCTTTTCTCACGCACAGCTGCGCCATTGCGTTGGTTTTGTAGAGGTAGCAGACCTCTGCTCTTATAGTGAATTCCTTGTTTCCGACAAGTTTCTGTTTGTGGTTGAACCCTGAGAATGTCACGAACACTGGTGGGCCTTCTGTTATTGCTCCTTCAGGGTCTTTTTTTGTTGAGGTTAAGTCCTCCTCAGGTTGTTGTTTGAGCTCGCCCTCTGTCTTGGAGAACTGTTCAGGCTTTATGCCTGTTATGATGACTTCTGCGTCTGCCTGCCTGACTGTGTGTTCCCCCATGTTGCGAAGTTCCACCACAACGTCGAATGGGAACTGGCCGCCGTCGTCAACTTCTACTGGCGGGCTGTCTGCTGAGAAGCCGATTGTCACTCCTGTCGTGCCTCCAACAAATGGTGTGGACTTTATGCTTGTCTGGGTGTTCTGGCTAGTACATCCAAGGAGCACAGATAAAAGTATCGTTGCCAAGAGTATTTTTTTCATATCCCATTACCTCCTAAGGTGATTGAATTATTCTTACCTGTTTTGTGAGTGTCTGCCTGTAGTTGTATGAGAATTTGATTCTTAGTGGCGTTGTGTATGCAGGTCCGACAAGGTTGTCCACTTCGCATATCATAAATCCTGCCCCGCTTGTCTGCAGTCTCAGGTATCCGTTTTCCAGAGGCTTGCAGCTTGCCATTATGGAGTTCTCTCCTATGCTGACGTCATCCACATGCACATAGTCAATATCCTTGTAGTCTATTCCTGTTGCGTCGTAGGGGTTGCACCTGTTAAGTATATCAGCTCCGTCTTTTAGCACATCTCCACCGCCAACATTCTGCACATATATCTTGAACCTGCTCTTCCCTGGCTGAGGCTCTACTTGCACGCTTGTCACTGCTATTGGAGCTCCCTGGCTTCCTGTTGACACTACGCTGTTCCAGTTGCAGACCCTTTGCTGCGTTGTGACTCCGAAAGGGTCAGAGTCTATGCACACTGATGGGTCTGCTATTGTAGAGTATTTGTAGCATGCTGTGAGAAGGATTACTGGTTGGTAGACATTTATGTTCTTTTCTTTTAGGCTCCTTACGTATCCTGAGAATTCGATGTTGTCAAACCCCCCTTCTGGGCTGTACATCTTTTTTCCCTCAATATCCGGTATCTGCATCCCGCTTGTTGGTATTCCTGTGATTATTGATGTGTCAAATCCGCTTAGGTACAGCCTGTTATTGCTTCCAGCAAGGTCTTCTGCTCCTCTGTTGAACAGCTCTATTCTCACCCTGAGATTTTCGTCGTCAAAAAGCCGGTCTGGCGGGCTGTATGGCACGAAGTTCATGTAAAGGCCTTGCGTTCCTGTCCTGTAGTTTTCTTCTCCCCCGCTTGTCCTGTTCCTTGTGGAAGTGCAACCAGCAACTAGCAGAACAAGCAATAGAATTACTGCTTTCTTATTCATTTTTTCACTCTGAGGTATCATCATTTTCGTGCTGTAATTATTTAAATGTTTCTGTTTATTGCCTGCCCAGCCTTCTTATCTCAACGCTTCTTGATACTGTGAATGAGTACCCATAGTCAATCTCAACAACAAGCGGAGAGCTGAATGCGTTGCCTGCTTTGCTCACTCCCTGCTCCATTGAGCATTTCACTATCCCTTCCTTGTCTTTCAGGTGCACCTGTTGTGGCGTGCACTGCAGGCCTCTTCCTGCCACGTTTGCCTTTATGCTCACCATGTTTATGTTGTCTTTTGAAATTGCCGAGCTTCCGCATGCATCCTCCATTATGCTTTGGCTGTACACCTCTCCATTTCCGACGTTTCTTATGTATATCATGAACTGGGGCCTTGCCTGTTGCGAGTCCTCGCTGTCAAGCATCAGTGGCTCTATCTTCACAACTGCTACTGGAGCTCCCTGGCTTGATAAGCTTATTGGTGTTACAGTGCAGACTTTTTTCTCGTTTCTCAGGTTGTATACATCAGGGTCTATGCATACCTCCTGCTCAAGTATTGTCTTGTACTTGTAGCATGCTGTCAGTGCCACAACTGATGTGTGGGTTTCTGTCTGCTGCTCAAGTGTTCTTGTTTTTGCCCTTATTGTTATCGCGCTTTTCTGGCCTTCTGGCATCAGTTGCGATTTTCCTTGTATGCCAAACGTGTTTCTCTTGCTTCCTGTTCCTTTTTCCTTTATTATGTAGCCGTTCCAGTCCCTGACTTCCATGTACTCATCCTCTATTCCCAGGGCCAGGTAGCTGTTCTCTATGTCGTATGCTCCAAGGTTTGAAATTTCAGCGCTTATCAGTATGTCGCTGTTCTCGTACACTTTTGGTGGCGGGCTGTTTTGCAAAAGCTGCATCTCAAGGCCTTTTGTGCCTTCCCTGAACTGGTATTCAATGATGTTCCTTGTGTCTTTTGTTCCGCACCCGACTAGGATTATTAGAAACGCTGTCATGACTATTGCTTTTTTTCTCATGTTTCAACACACATTCCAAAGTCTGCTGCCCACATGCAGGAATCGCATCTATTGCATACTCCTTCAGGGCAGCTGCAGTCATCGCAGCAATCGAGCGTGCAGCAGTACTGGTTAGGGCACATTCCTTTGCGGCAATCTGCTCCAAGGCTGTCGCACTCTTCCAGGCTGCACTGGCAGCTGTAGCTTTGGTCAAGTAGCTCGCACCTTACGTAGTAGTCGCAGTAGCTTATGCATTCTGGGGCGTCTGCCCTGTCAGGAAATTTTCTTTTGTATATTGAACTATCACAGTTGATTACGTTTTGCACGCTGCATTCTGCAGGGTTTGGTGTCGTGCCCCCAGGTTGGTTTGGCGTCGCTGGATCACTTGGATTGCTGCCTGGTTTAGCGTCGCTCACAATTATCCTGAAAGTCTTTGTCACCTTGTTTATTCCGTCGCTTACCTGCAGAGTTATCTGCGCTGTCCCTTCTGTGTTGTACGAGCTGCATACCAATTCTGTCCTGCTTATGATGCAGCTTGCGACCAGGCTGTTTGTCTGTGATATTATTGTCCATTTTAGATCTTCAGGCTTTGTTTCCTTGTCTGTGCCTACTGCCAGGAGATTGGCTGGTTTCTGGTCGTTCCTGTACATCTGTATGTCTCCCATTGTTATCTGCGGTGCTGTTGCTCTTGTTAGCTCCTGTTCTCTTGTCGGCTTGACTGATATTGACGCTCTTTTTTCGAATTCATAGACATATTTTGAGCTTGCCTTGAAGTATTGCGTTGATATTGGTGTCTCTCCAAGTATGTGCTGCACTGTTCCTCCTGGAACTGCCACCTGGCACCTTATTGTCTTATAGGATGTGAACCCGCTTAGTGGTGTTGTGAGCGTGTATGTGTTTCCATTTGCAGTGAACTCGTGGCCTCCGCAGTTCAGGCTTTGCATCTGGACATACTCCGGAAGTATTATCTGGACCTCGTTTATCCTGACAACCTTTCCTGTCCACTGGTTTTTCAGTGTTATGCCAAGTGTGAATACCTCTTCTGTGCCTTGTGTCAGCCTCAAGGGGCTCGGTCTTATGTCCATTCCTATCATGATTGGCCCGCTTGTGTACACTGCCTTTGGATTCTTGTCTCGTATTCCGTAGTGGTCCAGTATGTCGATTCCCTCTCTTGTCAATGCCACTGCCCTGTTCTTGTCTACCATGTACACTTTTTGGTAGCTGTTTGTCTGGAAGTCGAATTTTACGAACAGGCTTACTGTGTGGCTTCCTATCTCGAATGTGTTCCTGTTGAATGTGCAGTCAACATCCTGCTCGTCAAGCATTGATACTGTGTATGGCTGGCTTGGCACAACCTTTGTTGCCTGCACTTCCTTTGGTGTTCCCCTGTCTGCGCTGCAGTTCACTCTTATTGTTATGTCCTTGTCAAAGGTCTTTGCTCTTAAAACTCCCCATATGCT
>JBDRIZ010000055.1:0-2516 GCA_043815525.1 Candidatus Woesearchaeota archaeon | reverse complement strand
AATATGCTATTGTCACTTGTGATGGCGGTAAATCATAAGTTCTACACACTTTATGTTCTGCTTCTTGTTTAGTGTGCGCTCGTATTTTACCTAAATATTTGTTTTCTCCCTCTATCATAGCATATGCTTGATAATCGTGGGTTTTTCTGCTTTGACATCGCGTAGATTTCATTGAAAATCACCTTCTTGTTTCACAGTGCGCAATTCGTAAATACCCTGACCTTAACTCGCTTTCCATCCATATTCATATAGAAATCCTCTTCAGGGCGCCGCTTCGTTATCGCTTTGATTGCGGCTGCTGAGATTACAACCGATCCATCGCAATTCTGATACGCTGTGGGTTTTTGCTTGTGTTTTGCCATATTTTCATCCTCTAACTATCTTGTCGTTCTTTAAATCATAAATCTGTACCCCGGTGGTTCTATCCTTAAGTTTTTCAGCAAACTTTCTTGCATTTGGAAGTTTACGGAAATACTTTGAACGGGTTGATGCTCCCCAGACTTCATATCTTGATCTTCGTTTTGTCATAGAAATACACTTTTCCCCCTGGTATAAACACCATATTTTTCATTTGAATCAAAACATGTTGGCGTCAGTTTCTTAACTCTTGTTTTGACTCTGGGACTGAAGAATTTCAGTTCTCCAACTTCATGTTTTGCTCTATCTTTCGTGCCGTGTGTAGAATGTAACTTATATCCTTTGATACTGCCACAGGTTTTAGTCATAAGGATACAGCCTCGATTCCCGTTTCAGTTGTGTTAATTTATCCGTGTGTTTCTTAGCTCGTCTTGTTTTCTTTGCACCCGGTTTGGTCTTGCGCTTGAAAAGGCAATGCCCTTCATCACAAGGAGTTACACGAACTAAATTTCCTCTTGAACGTATCCTCTCTGCGTGTATTTCTGCTTCTCTTTTAGTGTTTTCATGCCCGGCATATTCGTACCTGTGCCCGTTAAATTTTCTGGTTCCTTTCTTAGTCATTTTATTTCAGTCTCCTGTTAATTGGTTTTTTCTTTTTATTACTACGGATGCAGCGGGACGCTCCGCGCGGGTTCACTGCTCCTGTCGGGGCGCAGGGGTAGCGGATGCCCTGTAATTTATTACAGGGAGGAAGCGTACCCCGCCTTCCCCATACCACAAATTATTTAACCATTGATAACTATATTCAATATTATGTTGCAAACGCTGATGGTTAAGCTTGACACTTCTGAAAAACAACATACATCTCTTCTTGAGACGATGCACAGGTTTAACGAAGCATGCAATTATATTTCTGAAACTGCTTTTTCTATCAAAAGCGCTAATAAGATTAAGATTCAGCAAATTGTTTATCGTGATGTGAGAGATAAGTTTGGACTTTCCGCCCAGCATGCGATTCGCGCTATTGCGAAGGTTGCTGAAGCTTATAAGAGAGATAGGTCTATCAAACCCGAGTTTAGTCCTGACGGTGCTATTGTCTATGATCGGAGAATTCTTTCCTGGAAGGGACTTGAAGCAGTATCTATTCTTTCCCTGGAAGGAAGACTCAAGATACCTGTCAGGATTGGAGAATATCATAAAGTCAGAATGAACAGCAGGGTTAGAGGTCAGGCTGACCTTATCCTTCGAAATGGTGTTTTTTATCTTGCTGTGGTTGTAGAAGCTCCTGAACCTTCTAAATTCGATACGATCGATACTCTCGGTATCGATATGGGCATTGTTAATCTCGCTACTGATAGTGATGGTGGGAATTTCAGTGGCAGACAGACTGATAAAACCAGAGAACGGTATGCCAAACTCAAAGCAGGTCTCCAGAAAACCGGAACAAGAAGTGCTAAACGGCATCTCAAAAAGATTTCCGGACAAGAGAGAAGGTTCCATACCCATACTAATCATGTTATTTCCAAGAACGTTGTTGCTAAAGCTAAAGACACTGGAAGAATGATCGCCATCGAAGACCTCGAAGGTATCCGAACCAGAATGACGGTTAGAAAGGCTCAGCGCAGCAGACAACATTCCTGGGCATTTGCACAGCTCGGAAGTTTCATTGAGTACAAGGCTGCCCTTGCCGGTGTGCCTCTTGTATTCGTGACTGCAGCTTATACTTCTCAGACCTGTCCGGTGTGCAACCATGCTGACAAAAGGAACAGACCGACTAGAGATGAATTCAGATGTGTTCAGTGCGGGTATGCTGGCTCCGCTGACCACATCGGTGCTATCAATATTGCTTTTAAGGGCGAAGTAATCCGCCCTATTGTTTCGAGGATGTTTTTTGATTTGAACCATGTTCTTCCTCAGTTACAAGGCTCTGGACTTATAGTCCAGAGTTGATTACTGCTTTATAAGTTCCATACAAAGTTATTAAAAATCCAGCTAAAAAAGCAATTTCCGATAAATTATCTTTTGTTTCACAACTTCCAGTTAATTTGTCTATTATTGGAACCATATTATTTATCCACTATTATTTTTAGTTCTTACAGTTTATTGGTAGCCCTTTCAAAATATCCGTTGCTTCTTTCTTTTTAGAGAAATAATCATGA
>JBDRIZ010000054.1:0-2409 GCA_043815525.1 Candidatus Woesearchaeota archaeon | reverse complement strand
TATCGCTGCTTCCCTTGAGTATTCCAGCACCTTGCAGTCTATGTCCAGCACAAGGTCCCATCCTGTGCGTAGCTCGTCAAGCTCATCCTTTCTTAGCATCGGGCTCAAGGCTTGGACATTCTTCCAGTGCTCTTCTGAGACGTGGAATGATGTTGCGCCTCTCTTGGCAAACTCTATGACATCTTTTGGGTACTGCAGGCAATCAGGTCTTTTTCCGAAATTGTCATTGTACCTTACAGCCACCTCTCTTCCAATGCTGTTCTCCAGGATTTTCTCCTGTATCTCCTTTCGCTTGTAGTAGAGGAGCAGCGCGCTCTTTGATATCATTCAGTTTTTCGCAAACGTTTTATAATATATAATTATTGTGTGAATCCATGGGTTGCTCCTTTGACGAATTCTGCCAGTGGAGGGACAAGCTTGTAGCAGGCGGGAAGCCCATCATTGTCGAGGGAAAGAAGGACTTGGCGGCTTTGCGGTCAATCGGCGTGACAAATCAGATTTTCTTGCTAAACAAGAAACCGTTGTTTGCTGTTGTGGAAGATGTGGTTTCTGTCGCAAAGGATGTTGTCATACTGACTGACCTTGACGACGAGGGCAAGATGCTCTACTCGAGGCTTCGCCACGACCTCGGCAGGTTTGGTGTGAGGATTGACAGGAAGTTCAGGGAGTTCCTGTTCAAGGAGACAAGGCTCCGGCAGATAGAGGGTTTGCGCTCGTATTCTGCAAATCTTTGAGTGGCAAGTCTTTATATATGGTAATTGTCCTCTCCATTATTATGCTAACACGAAGGGATTTCCTGAAAGCGTCTGCAGCTTCTGTTCTTCTCCCGGTAGCTGCTCTGGCAAGCCATGACTTGCCTTGGACTCCTGGCAAGGTCTCTTCACAGAGCCTGTCAATAAATCTGCCCAGTTACGAGCTCACGGTCCTTACAAGCTATGCTGGCAACAATATTGTCGGCTACAACCTTGCAGTGGGTATAGGTTCTGTCGATAACCCTACTCCTGTCTGTCGCGGCATTGTCAGGTCCAAGCTTGAAAGAATCCTTTTCAGGGAAGGCACTGGCTGTCCTGTGGTGCACAGCAGTCAGGCGTTGCAGGCATACGACATCATGCACTATCATAATTCCTTTGATGCAAATGGCATGCCGTTTTTTTTTAACAGAATCGACTATGATAATATGAGGGCTATCGCCGCAGGGTCAGAGGGTTCAAAGGATGTGATGGTTTACTCTTTGCTGAACCCGAACGCAGTCGGCATTCCTTCCGGCGGGCCATGCATCGGCCTGACTCCAAGAGACATGCTGGTATTGTATGATAACTTACAGGATGGCAAGCACAAGATTTCCTTCGAGACAACATATGATATTGTCCATTTCAGGCCCATCCGCTCCGCAAGGCCGTTGAAGAATGGCAGATCGCAGAGTCTGTCGCTCGACAGGACAGTGGTCTTGCATGCTGATGTCTACTCAAGGCAACCCAGCTACTACGAGGCTTTTTTAAAAGCAGCAGGTCCTGAGGGCATTGACTTGAATATTATCAATCATGATAAGTCAAGGCAGCTATTGAAGGAAACTGTCGAGGGCTTTTCTGCAGCGCAGGAGAGGATTAGAAGGGTTCTGTCACGGAGCCATCCGGATAATTTCGTCGATCCTTCTTTGAAGGCAGCACTTCATAAGAGAATGAACCTTTCTGAATTCTTTGGCTAGCCTACATCGCCTCGAGCGCCTTAATTCTTATGTCTATCGGCGGGTGTGTGTTGAAAATGCCTGTGCTCCAGCCTTTGTGTTTTCTCAGGGGGTTTTCTATGTACAGGTGCGCTGTTGCCTTGTTTGCAGCGTCAACTATCTGGTCGTTGTCGTTCTTTATTTTTTTTAGCGCGTCTGCCAGCCCTTTAGGGTGCCTTGTCAAAAGCGCTCCGTCAGCGTCTGCCAGGTACTCTCTTTTCCTTGATATTGCGAATTTTATTACCTGCGCTATCAGGGGGGAGAGTGCTGCAAGCACAAGGCCGACGACTATTGCTATTGCCGTCACCCCTCCTTTGCCTCTTCTGCCTCCTCCGTAGATGAATGTCCGAAGCAGCATGTCGCTCAAAAGAACAGTGACTCCAACAAGGACTGCGACAAGCATCATTATCCTTATGTCATAATTCTTGATATGGCTCATCTCGTGTGCAATCACTCCCTCTAGCTCTGCTCTCTTGAGTTTTCTTAGCGCTCCTGTTGTGACTGCTATTGATGCGTGCTTTGGGTCTCTTCCTGTTGCAAACGCGTTGATTGACTCTTCTTGTATTACGTATGCTTTTGGTGTTGGGATTCCTGCAGCTATTGCCAGGCCCTCTACTGTGTTGACAAGATATGCGTGCTCCTGTTTGTTTGCAGGCTTTGCTTTGCTGATAGAAAGGACTGTGCTG
>JBDRIZ010000053.1:0-2613 GCA_043815525.1 Candidatus Woesearchaeota archaeon | reverse complement strand
GTTTGTTCCTGATGGAGTGGATATTCGCACAACCCCTGTCTTTCTGAGTTTTTCAGCCAGGTCTTCACCGACTTCCTTGACTTTTTTCTGGTCTGCATGCATTGCTTTCAGGAATAGCCTTGTGTAGACTCCAGGCATTGTAATGGCTCTTGCTCCGTGTCTCTTTCTTGCTCTTCTTGTCTCTGGGCAGTGTGATATGCTCTTGTCAGTTATTCCTATTATCACTTTTGCTGATGCAAAAGTGTCCTTGAGTTGCGGTAGTGGCTGGCTGTTCGTCCTTCTTGGGCTTATTCTTACTTGCTCGAGTTTGCCTCCAAGTTTTTTCACCTGGTTACATACTGCAGAAAATATTGGGCACTCTTTCCTGTCTGTCACTACTACGACCCTCTCCCCTTTTTTTAGTCCGATGTTGTTTACAAGAAGTTTTTTTGCAGCAGTCTTTAAGTCAAGCGCCATATATTGTTACCTCAAAATCACTCATTAATAAACGTTTTGTTAATACAAGAAACTTTCCATGTCACTTCGCTCTGTGAATTCTCCTGCGTAGTTTGTTAGCATCATCTCTCTTGCTTTTTCTTTGCCATGGCCCAGCACCCATCCGAGCTTTACATATGCAACTTCTGGCAGCATGTCCTCCACAAATATGCACTTCAGTTCTATGGATAGCTTTCTTAGGTTTGTGTAAACAAGGGGGTGTACTCTTCCGTATATTGTCTGGCTTGCGATTACTATTGTTACACCTTTTTCTATTGCCATTTTGATGTTCGGCAGGATGTTTTTCTTGCTTGAGTCTGTTGGCACATGTCCAAGCGCTGTTGCTGCGAGCACTATTCCCTTGTAGCCTTCCTTTACGTAAAAGTCGATGACCTTCGGGTCCATTCCTGGATACACTGCCACAAGAGCTGTTTTTTCTTCATAGCTTTCGTCCAGTTCTGCCTTTGCTTCGCGCCTTTTCCTGTAGTCCTGGTTTGTCACTTCTATCTTTCCGTTCTCGAACACTTTTGCCAGTGGCAGCTCGTTTATTGGCCTAAATGCATCCCTTCGGGATGTGTGCATCTTCCTGACCTTTGTGCCCCTGTTCAGTATGCAGTGGGTGTCTTCTGTTGTTCCGTGAAGGCATGTTACAACCTCTGCTCCGTCATACCTTGCTGCTGCTGTTATTGCACATAACAGGTTGAGGAAGGCATCAGAGCTTCCCCTGTCTATTGACCTTTGTGCTGCTGTGAATACCACTGGCTTGTTTGGGTTTATCATGAAGCTCATCGCTGCTGTGGAAAAATGCAGTGTGTCTGTTCCCTGGCTTACTACGACTCCTGCTGCCTCGCTGTTGAGTTCCTCTGCTATGGCTTTTGCCATTGTCTTCCAGTCTTCTGGCGTTAGGTCTTCGCTCATTATTCCCATGATTTTTTTTGCCCTTATGTTTGCTACTTGTTTTAGTTCGGGCATCATCTGTAAGAAGTCCTCTGCTGTGTAGTCTGCGTACACGCCTCCTGTCCTGTAGTCGACTCTTGATGCGATTGTTCCTCCAAAGGAAAGCACGCTGACAATTGGCAGGTTTTTCTTGTGCTCGATTTTTTTCTTTGTAATGGGCTTTGGATTATACTCGCTTAAGATTTCTTTTTTCTTTATCTTGTCGTTTCTTATTCCGATATTGTAGCCGTTCTCGAGCTTGACAACTGTGATGTCCTTTTGAAGAATATCTGGCCTTGGCATGAGTATGCCTTCATAAATACAGTCTTCAGTTGTTATTTTGACTGTGTCTCCTGGTTTCATAGTCCTGTCGGGTTGTCTATGAAGACTGTCTGTATATTAAATCTTTCATGAACCAGCTTGGCAAGCGCCTTTACTCCAAGCGTCTCGGTCTTGTAGTGTCCTGCGATGATTACATTAAGTTTTGACTCTTTTGCGTGGTGGAATGCTGAGTGGCTTATCTCTCCGACAAGAAAAGCGTCAAGTTTTCCCATCGCTTCTTCCAGTGCAAATCCTCCCCCTCCGCTGCTGACGCCTATTGTCCTTATGTATTTTGGGCCAAGCTTGAGGATCTTGCATCTTGTTTGAAGCATTTTTTCCACAAGTCTCGTGAATCTGTTGATTGTCTGTCTTTGCACAGTTCCCTTGTATCCCAATGGAAATCCATGATGGTAGCCGAATCTTGTAAGCCTTGTAATATCCAACACTTTGCATATTTGTGCGTTGTTTCCGTAGTCCTTGTGTAAGTCAAGAGGCAGGTGCGCTGCATACAGGCTTATCTTGCTCTTCTTGAGGTATTTGATCCTGTTCTGTGTCGCTTTCTTGTATTTTTGCTTCTTCCATAATGGTCCGTGGTGCACAATCAACAGGTTGCATCCAAGGTCTTTGGCCTTTTGGAATGTCTCCATGCACGCGTCAACTGCAAATCCTATTTTTGTTATCTCTTTGTCTGAGCGTACCTGCAGCCCGTTTCTGGACTCATCTTTTATGCTTCCGACTTTGAGCTCTTTGTTCAGAAATCGTGTTATTGTGTTAAGCTTCATCCCATGTATGCTGGCCTTTCCTCTTCCATCTGTTTTGCCCTTGCAGAAGAGAAGTGCTTGCCGATTTCCTGGTACGCTTTTTGGATGTCTTTTGTTATGG
>JBDRIZ010000052.1:0-9257 GCA_043815525.1 Candidatus Woesearchaeota archaeon | reverse complement strand
AGGAAAAGCTAGGATGGATTTAAAGATTTGGCGAAATCTTCTTATTTTGCAGACAATTCCATGCACTGCATGACAGAAGATGACCTTGAAAAGAGAATAAGGCAGCAGATTGACATACCAAAACAGACACCATCTTCAGTCAAGAGCAGTAATCCATTATATAATTTTGTAGATTTCCTCTCACACAATAAGTACAGGTGTGGAGTCAATATTCTGTTGGCATGTGTTGGGTATGAATTATACAAAGAATTACAGGGGGATATAAATCCAATGGGGGCGATACTTCATAGCCTCGTAAGTTTTAGCACAAAACCCTTGGACAGACTGTACGACATGGACTACTTTGGGTACGACAAGAATAAACACCCATCTTATGTTGTTGTCACCACACTTACAGAGATGATACGAGTGGTGGGATTATCCGTAATACCAATAGTCTTATTCGGCGGCCTCAAACAAGCAATAGACTATTTCAGGTTTAGGAAGAGCTCGAGCCAAGCGGAGAAAATGATGCTCGACAAGAAAAGGAAGCAAAGCCTTATCACTTATACAGAGACAAGTGCTATTAATAAATTGAGGTCATACAAGCAAACATTACAGGCTTCATTTCATGGCACAAGAGACTTACAGGGGGCACTTGAACACACAAAAAAAGCGCTTGAGTTAGACCCTGAAAACTTCTTGGCAATAGCTGACCACGCACTTGAGCGCACAGGTCTTTATGCAGAGAAAGAACAGGATTGGCAAGAGATGCTTACAGCTTGCTACAAATTCTGGAAGAGAATTTCTACAGGGGATTACCATAACCCATTGAAATGGAGTGGAGAAGGTTACAGGGCTGTTGTAGGATGGCGAGAGACGCTTGACAAAAGAAGGGGAAAAGATAATCTGGCTAGCCAGGAAAAGCTTGGGCACAACTTGGGAATAGGGGTGGCAAGCACACTATTGATGGACTATGAAGTAGCATTAGAGAGCCTGGACCTGGCCATGAATTTTGAGAGCATGCTTAAAAAAGCAGATATTGATGCGTCAAAATTCGTGATAGAAAAGTCTGAGGAAGGCAAAAAAACATACATTTTTGACAAAGAGGCATTCGAGCAACACCTTATCGAGCTTGATGTCAGCGACAAGCAACTAGCACTTGTTTGCGCAACAGCATACGACTCTGTCGCCAAAGAAAGCAAGATCTTTCGGTCAAAAGCACATGAAAGGTCGCAATGGGCATGGGGCAAGGTTTTTGAAAAGACCAAAGGCGACAGAAGGAGTAGAATGCAGACACTCGGCGAGTCCAAATCCCTGACCTATGTCTTCAGCGAAGCTGGATTCATCGAGGACGAAGTCGTCTTCAAGGAAAACAAAGACAGAAGAACCCTTGAGGATGAAGTCGTCACCACTTTTGAGATAGCAGAAATTGTGCAAAAAAATGACAACCTGATTGTTCCCTACCCAATTGGCATTTACGAATACACACTTGATAAAGAGCCAACTTATGTTTATATCATGAGAAGAAGCCCTGGGCGGACCTTCAAGCATTATATCGACAGTCTCGTAGCCAAGGAACTGTCCACTGATGACTTCACTTTTTTGCTAAATCAGATTGTGGACTACATGGCTCTTCTTCACCATAGAATAAAGGCGCAGAAATATGTAGGTAGGGAACCTGAATTAAGAGTGAGGCAGCACCTGCAGATGCTCAAACTTGAAGAGCAGTACATAAACAAAGTCATTTTGAGCTGCAAACCTGTTTTCGAAAACTACAATTCATCAAAAAAAGAATTTCACAAGGATGCACATGCAGGCAACTGGCAAATTGACTCCTCTTCAATATGCTCACTTGATAATGAGAAGACAGCGCCTGCACCCTGCCAGTCAGATATGGTAAAATTGCTTGAATTATACCCTGGAATCACAGAAAGCATCAAAGAAAAGGCTGTAGAAAGATACTGTAGGTTTCGAATTAAGCGTCAGAAACCATTGCTCTTGAAGTACTATAACGAGATTATACACCTGACGCTGAGAAACGCTGGCAGCCTCATATCATGGGATAGTAATGTCTCAATCAGGGAACACCTATTCGCGCAATCAAAGAAATCAATTGAAAGAATTGCAAAAGACTTCCCACAATACTACGGACAATTTGAGAGAGAATATGCCCAACTGCCAGAATGTCTGGACACTATTCAAGACCACTGCCGCATATTCAGGTCAACAAGATTGGAGGAAGCGCCCTGAATGAGTCTTGTGATCTCAACAAGCTTGATATAAAGACCGACTTTCTTGCCAGGACACTGGGCAAGCAGAACACCACTTTCTGCCAACTGGGAATACTTTTCCAGAATCTGCTCCACCTTATGAATATCAGTTGAGCGGATGCAGTCTGCCAACGTAGCATAGTAGCCACATATTCTATCATAAAGTTTCAAAGTCTCTGCATCCTTCTTGGTTTTTTGGTCATAGCAAATCTCATACAATGCCTTGAAATCCCTGCTTATTTTTTCTAGAATCCAGACCAAGACCGCAAGACTACAGGCCACTGACAAGTTTTTCCCTTGCTTCACCACGAGTCTGGTCACATAGTCGCGAAGACGCCAGGACCATTGCCGATAATCTTCCATTTCCTCCAAACGAGAGTACCTTCCAGAGATATAGTCCTCGCGAAAGATTTGCTGCATTGTCACAGTGATATGCAAGATCTTGTTAATTGATGAATGCAGGTCAGACTCAGAGCCAATTGAAAGGCTTTTAATCGTTACAGATCCCTGGTTGCGGTCAAAGACCTCAAAACCGATCAAGCTTGAGGCTGCTTGCTGAACAAACCTAAATGTAATTTCGTTATCATAAGACACTTTTACAGAATCATATCCTTTCCTGTACAAAGAACCAATTACGGACCTTACAACTGCAGGCTTCGCTGTCGAAAGCTCAATTGATGTTTCCATGATTCCTGGCATTCCCTGACCTGTCGCCAAGACAGTTAGCTTATGCGGTTCCTCCTCAATTTCCACTTCCTCACCAGCCTTAAGGTTATTCTGCTTGCACCATTCACTAGGTAGGGTTATCGTAAGAGCATTACTCCCTTGCTTTACCAGTCTTCGTCTCAATTAGATCACCTTGTATATTTATTATATCAAATATTACCAAAATATATTCAAATATATAAAATATTCGATAGTAATATATTCCGGAGAACCCATATATTATTCATCTGAACCGAAAGTTCAGAGGTGGTGAGTGAAATGATTCCAATACAGGATCTCAAGCTTGTTGCGCTATTGCGGACCAATGCCAGGGGGAAGCTTACTGCTATCAGCAGAAAAATATGTATGCCGGTGTCAACAATATTCGAGAAACTAAAAAAATATGAGGGCAAAATATTCAAAAAGTATGTTGTGCTTGTAGATTTCTCTCAATTTGGCTATGTTATCAGGGCAAATATCTGCCTCAGGGTGGCGAAAGAGCACAAGGAGGGTATCATGAATTACTTAAAGTCTCACCAGAATGTAAATTCCCTGCTCCGCATAAACAACGGGTTTGATTACATGGTAGAAGCCTATTTTGAAGAACTCAAGGGTGTTGAGGAATTCATAGAAATTCTTGAGTCTCGCTTCAAAATTGAAGAAAAGCAGATCTTCTATATTCTGGATGACATCATTCAAGAGTCGTTTATGTCAAAACCTGAAATGTGCGATATTTTAAGTCAACCATCATAAAAAAACTGCTTCCAAGCAAGGGTAGCGCTGTGCGGTAGCATAATATTCGTATGCATGGAACCTTATACCGAATCTCAATGATAATTGAACAAATGTGAGATTCGCTAAATAGCAAATTACAGTTGGAAAGTTCAAGGATCAGTGCAATTTGCTATTAGTAAGAGGTCCCTAGTTCTTTAAGGCAAGCCAACAGGAACGTCCTTGCCTGTCTACTTGATACAAAATGATCTCTTCTTAGTTTCCAAAACCTCTTAATATCTTCGAAAATAAAATCTGTAGCACTGAATCCATCAATCTCTTTTCCATTGTTGGCGTCATAGATAATTAATCCTACCGGCTTGCCTATTGCAAGTCCTGCTGCAACATCCCAAATGCTTGCAGATGTCAATGTACCAATATGGGAGCCCCCTGCAGTTTTCATGAGCGAACATACAGTACAGTTGGAAACTCTGACTTCGGCGATGTTTTTGTACTGGTATTTGCCAACTTTGGACTTGCTTATTGACATAACACCTTTTCTTAGCGTATCTTCATCTCCAACTTGCACAAGCCCCATCCTTTTCAGGCTTGAATTGTCCTTCGAAACATTCCCAACAACGTACGAACTGTTGCCATCTGAGTAATAGAGCGTGTCATACATTGGTAAAAACACGCTTCCCAACCAAGGAGTGTAACCTGCTGAAGTTTTGCGCAATAATCCTAAAGAAATTGCCCAATCGGGATGTCCTTTAAGATAATTAGCAGTTCCATCAAGCGGGTCAATTGCCCAAAGATAGGTGCTACTGAATGCCTCTTGCACTTCGTTTTTTTTGGCATCCCTTAATCGGAGTCCACAATCCTCTTCGCCAACGAAAGTCGCTTCCTTCAGCAGTCCGTCTAAATCCTCTCTGACAATTGCTTCAATTTTTTGATCAACAAATGATACAGGAGAACCATCAACTTTTTTTGATACAGAGACTGATTTCCCAAAATAATCAAGGGCAATCCTGCCACTTTTTATTGAAATCCCATTAAGCGCATCCACCAAATTTACCATTTGAAGAAGAAAATGTTCACAAATATAAATAACTATCCATTTTAGTTATTAATTAGTAGTAACAAAATTCAATTCGATAACACCTACAATTTTCCTAAAGACACTATTCACTGCCTAACATCGAGACAAAGCAAATTTCAACCTGACATCAAACATTTTGTCAAGAATAGCAATACGGTTTCCAAGCGGCAGCCGGTTAAAGACAACCATTAAATACAAAGATTCCTTTATGCACAAGGGGTGATACAATGTACGCTTTGCCAAAACTCGGTTATGAATACAGTGCATTAAAGCCGTTTATGTCTGAAGAGCAGCTCAGGATACACCACGAAAAGCACCACCAGGCATATGTGAATGGTGCAAACGCAACGCTTGAGAAACTTGAGAAAACAAGAAAGGAAGGAAGCGAAGTAGACATAAAGTCAGCATTGAAAACACTTAGCTGGAACATATCAGGACACAAGCTGCACTCGCTTTTCTGGCAAAACCTCTCATCAAAAACTGGAAAATTGTCAGCAGAGCTTGAAACAGCAATCAAGAAAGACTTCGGAAGCTATGAGAGATTCAAGAAGGAGTTTACAGAAGCAGCAGCAAGCATTGAAGGATCAGGATGGCAATGCCTGATATACGAAAAAGAGCTGGGCAAGCTGATGCTGATGCAGGTGGAAAAGCACAACATGAACACAATACCAGGAGAAGTGCTGTTGGTCCTTGACATGTTTGAGCACGCATACTACATCGACTACAAGAACGACAAAGCAAAATACATAGAGAATTTCTGGAAGATAGTAAACTGGGATGCACTCAACAAGAGGTTTGAGCACGCACTAAAATAGCGCTGTTCACTATCCCAAAGTCGTAAAAAAAGGTAACTTTATTAATCACAGTTAGTTTACATGAAGACATGAATTCCAGGGACTATGAGGCAGCACTACTTCACCTGAAAGTTGAGGATGCGAAAGATAGATCCAACAAAGACAAAACCCCACTAAAAGACGCCTACACAGCGATATCAAATGAGTACGATAAACTATATTACAAAAAGCCAAGCCTGTTAGACACCAAGGTAAAGCTGGCTGCGGTAGGCACAGTGTGCGCACTGCTAAGCGACCCATGGTTGATGAATACATCAGGCCTACTGATCCTAGGGGTCCTTATTTGGAGGATAATTGAGTTGGAAAAATACTCAACAAATAGAAGCGTGCTACTCCAGAGATTGGACAAACTGGCAAAAGGCGTATCATTGATGCCAAGAAAAATCACAGCCAGCGAACTCGAGAGAATCATCGGAAGAGCTGTGAGCGAGCCAATCAAGTACACAGAAACAACAGACCTATTGCCAATAGAACGAGCCTTGAGTCTAAAAGTGAAGAGGGAAGATGGCCGGGCAGCCGGATTAAGCATAGGTTGCCACGCAAACAAGAGACCTGACATCGCCAGCATGGCGAGGTTGATATACAAACATTACACCGACACAGTCTTCGAGGCAACCATTAAAGTAAATCTTAAGGATTATTTCCCAGATAAAAACCCAAGGCAGACAACCGGTCTTCCCGATATAGGCCTCTTCACAGTCCAAGCACGGAAAGCAGGCAGAGAATTCTTTTCGCTTAAGTACGAAAATGAAGCAGTGAAAATCCAAGTATATGACAACCAAGCCTCTGAACTAGTGCACGAACTCCTCACACAGTTCCTCGGCAGGCAGCCAGACACAATGGATTTCATGCAAGCATACCTGAAAGGCAAATCGACAGGAAAGATTTCTGCAAAGCCTATCCACGAGCATCCGCGTATAAAGGTAACTGAAGGCTTTCCCAGACACTTGGAAAATTTGATGCTCAAGGCTTGGGAAGAAAGAAATCCTGAGTATGGGCATGTAATGTTCGCAGCGGACAATGCAATATACAGAATTCTGACAATAGACTACAACAAACCAGGCGTATTAATGCAGGCATTTTGCCAGTCCAAGCCCACAGGCAACCTGTTCGATATCAGCTGCGGGCTGGCAAGAAAAGGATACAAGATACAGAGTTATAGTGCAAGGAACAAGTACAACGAGTTCTATAACGATCTAGCAGACAGGCTGGATACTGTGAGAAACTACAGTCACGCGTCGTTCAGTTCAGGAACAGACAGCGTTGAGATAAACCTAAAAGACCCGACAACCAGCTTCGAACAAATCACACGAGATTTCACAGAAGCAGACGGAGTAAGGGTACTGTACTCCCCAGAAAAGCAGCTGTCAAACATGATACTGGACAACTCCGCAATCACAGTGACTGCTGAATCCAGGCCAGAGAAGGCCATTCGCCATGCCTCAGAAATACTCCGGCTACTTGTAACCTAGCTGAGCACCCATTACCTCGCAGGTACGAGTCCTACAAGAACAAAGACTGAAGTGCGTTAACAAGATAGCCAATTGCAACAATCCCCAAAGCAACCACACCAAAGAAGATAGCAATAAGCTTCAACTTCATCGCACGCCGCAAAATGACTGCCTCCGGCAGCGAAAGCGCAGCAACAGACATCATCAAAGCCATGACAGTGCCAATAGGAACCCCCTTCTGGAACAAGGCAGCTGCAATCGGAACAACAGAAGCGCAGCCAGCATAGATTGGCACACCAACGACTGTTGCAATAGGCACTCCGAAGAAGCCAGACTTTGCGACAACAGACTCAAAGAACCCTTGCGGAACAAAGTCATGAACCAAAGCGCCAATAGCGACTCCGAACAAAATCCAGAGCCAGATTCGTTTGAGAATTGATTTTGCCTCTCCCAACCCAAAAAATACCCTATCAACAAAATTCCCAAAAACCCTGTCTTTGGCAGACCTTATGCGCATGTCCTTTTCTATCAAATGGTCAAGATTCATCCTCGAAAAAATGAGGCCGCAGCCAATGCCAATGGACATTCCTGCAATAACATAGGCAGCAGCAATCTTCCAGCCAAAAAATCCAAGCATCAAGACAACAAGATACTCATTAACAAGAGGGCTTGTCACAAGAAACGAAAAAGACACACCAAGAGGAACTCCGGCATTCACAAAACCAAGAAAGATAGGAATAGAAGAGCACGAGCAGAAAGGAGTGATAGCGCCAAACAAAGAAGCAGAAAAATTGGCAGCAAACAGGTTTTTCCCTGAAAGCCAATGCTTGACCTTATTTTGCGGCAGGTACGTTCGAAGCAGGCCGATCACAGTAATCATAAGAAACAACAACAGGATAATCTTTACAGAATCATACAAGAAGTAGGAAACAGAGCCTGCAAGCCTTGTCCCAGGGCCAAACCCCATGCCTAAAACAACAGTATCTGCTATTTCTTGCAGCATGAACATTTACACTTCTTCAGAGCGTTGTCTATCTTTTTTGCCAGTTTCTTCAAGAGCTTTTTCATTTTTTCCCTCCAAGACAGCTTCTTTTATGTCCAACAAGCCATCACAAACACTACTCATTAGCTTTTCTGCCTTGCTTATCAATATTCTCTTTTTGAAAACAGGGCAGTCAAGAACCAAGGACTCTGCCTCGCCTCCTTCAAACGCAATGTTTATCTTGTTTTTTTTGTTCAGGCTAACAAGCCTGTCAACATCCTGGTGGGTTATTTCCCTGCCAAGCCAGGACTTGTCAAGGCCGTCAGCAGCAACCTTCACCAGAATAAACCTGAATCCAGCATCAATAATCTCCCTCATCTCTGATTCCTGGTTCAAGTGCCACAGCGGATGGAAAACCTTCAATCCAAGACTGTCGCAGACTTTTTCAACCCTCTCCCTCTGATAGTTTGAGAAAAGCGCTCCAGTCACAACACCATCAACCTTGTGTGAGTCTTTTGCCTTCTCCAAGGCTTTTCTTAGGTCAGCAAGCTCAGACTCCTTCTCGCCTTCAGTCTCATGCAATATTATCGGCACCCCCATAGCCTCTGCCTGCAGTCCTGCAAGGCCAACAGGGCTGTGGAACATGAAAGAGTCAGGATTCCTGCTCTGCAAGGTGACAAGGCACGAAATCTCATAGTTCTGGCGCATCATGACATGCATTGCATAACAGCTGTCCTTTCCAGAGGAAAAAAGCGCAGCAAGCCTCAGATTACGGTTTGGGTAAAAGGTTGACAGATACGAGGACTTGGTCTTATGGCCAGACCTTCTGGAAAGCTTATCGATGCCTTTTAAGAAGTTGCTTCCATACTGCGCAGCACGCTTCTTCCTTCCAGAGATAAACTCAGGTATCCCAATGTTTCTTGCAACACTACGCAGGACAAGCTTGTCCTCAGATCCAAGCTTTTTTCCTGCAGGAATCTTCAGGCTGTAATCAACAAGCTTGGTGTCAAGAAATGGAGTGCGAAGCTCCAATCCATTGTACATTGTCACTACATCATCCCTGTAAAGGTCGCGCTCATACATCTTCAAGAGACCAGAGATGCACTCCTGGTTTATGTCAAGAGAGTTCCTGTGGCGCTCGTAGCCTGCAAAAAGCTCTTCAGAGCCAAGACCAGAGAAAATCACCCTGCAGCCATCCTTTTT
>JBDRIZ010000051.1:0-4385 GCA_043815525.1 Candidatus Woesearchaeota archaeon | reverse complement strand
TTTGTAATTGCCAACAGCAGGTACTCTGTGCTCGAGTCAATTGTGCGTTTCCTGAAAATCCACCATAATCTCTCATTCGCTGCCATTGCTGCGTTGCTTTGTCGCGACCAGAGGACAATTTGGACTGTGCACAACAGGCTTAGGAAAAAATGATGCTGCCAGATCTCATAAAAGAGAGGAAGGCTTTGAAAAGCCGGATTGCCCAGTTCTCAGGCAGTATCAGCAGCCTGTTGTCGTATCGCATTGATTTGAACGAGAAATTATCCAAAAATGTAATCGATGATTTTGACCACAATCTGGCTTTGAATCACCATAGTGCTGGATTGTATCATCGCTTCGAGCTCTACAGCAGCATGCTCGGTCACTGCAGGACCCAGCTGAAAAAAGTCAATCTCCAGATTGCGAAAAAGATGAATTTATTCTTGCTTGGCCTGAATGCTGTTGTTCTCCTGCTGATAATGGGATTTGCTTCTCAGGGCTCAATCACTGGCCACGTGATGTACAGCCTTGACTCATGGTCAAGCGGTAATGGCTGGTCGCTTGATGGTCCAACTGAATTCCTTTGGTCTCCAGGAAACCTTACGCTGAGTTCGATCCTTGTCTCTGGCAACTATTCTTGCGACTCTGGCATGAGAATTTTTATGAACACATCGCGAGGCCGATTGCTGGTCTATGCTGCTGAACAGGCATCAAGCTTCAGCCTGGAGTGTGGCGCTGCGTGCAATATCCACGAGCACCTGCCAAGCTACAGGTTCGAGGTTGATATGCCTGAAGGTTGCAATTTGCATATTTCCAGGATAGACTATGCTTGTTCTGAAATGCAGGAGTTTACTGTTCTGCCAAAGAACCACACTGTGGGGCTGCTTCCTGGATTCAGCTACTCTTCAGGATTTGTTGTGGCAAATCCCTTGCTGAAGCAATTTGCAGTCTCTGCTTCAACACATGGCGACTTGGTTGATTCTACTACATTGCATAAGTGGCATCATAGGTTTGCGAATGATACTCCTGCTCGATTCAATTATACTGTTATTGCTCCTAAAGATACAGGTGTGTATCGCCAGACTTTTTCTGTCATGCTTCTGCCTGATGGTAGCTTTACTGGCAGCTTGCCTCAAGAAGAGTACGTGTTGACTGTTGTTGTCAATTCTGAGAGGCAAGCCTCTTCGCTTCTGGGTTATGGCCTATTGTCTCTTGCAATCATTATAGGCCTTCAGCTTCTTCTGCTCTCTTTGATAATAGTGCATTTGAGAATGCTTGAAAGCATGTCGTTAAATAGGTTAACAAAATAACAAAAAATTTCTTAATTTTTGAAATTAGTTATGTTATGATCATATTTTGTTAAATAGATTAACAAGCTATCTGGCGAGAAGGTGTATTGACTTCCAGCTGCACTTCCAGTAACTAAAGAATTCCTTGAATTCCTGCAGGTATTTTGGGCTGGCCATTAGAACAGTCCTTCCCACCCTTTCCGCTTTTGTCCTTTCAATTAGTCCTTTCTCTGTCCTGCCGTTTAGCGCATAGAAGAATCTCACTTTGTCCTTTTTTTGCAGGTGCTCTGTCGAGTAGCTTAATAGCACGTGCTCTTTCAGCTTGCCTATTTTTTTAGCTTTTTCCATAAGAGTATGTTGTTGAATATTGTTAGTATCAGCACAAGCGCTACGATTGCTGCCAGCACCTTCACGCTTGTCTTTGTGCTTGCCTCGATTTCTGTTGTTGCCATTCCGACTTCAGGTATCTTGATTTTGTTAGGCTCTACCACAATGTCCATTTGTTTTGCTGTTGTCTTGTCAAGGTAGGAGAACATCATGTCTAGCCTGTAGTTTCCTGCCAGGACCTTGTCTGTGTCCCAGTATGCTGCGAATAGCTGTTTTCCGTAAGGCTCTACTGCCATGCTTGCTGTCTTGTAGCTTGTGTATGTTGTTCTTGGGTCGCCTACCTGCACCTGGCCGTACACATCCTGCATTGGAAGCCCCCAGTTGCTGCTCACGAGAATATCGAATTTTGCTATTCCTCCAAGGGTGAATCCTGTGACGCTGACGCTGTCTATTGAGAGTGTTGGCTCTCCTATTGCGAAGTCTGTCTCGTCAGTTGCTGTCTTTGCGTCGTATATCACTGTTGCGACTGCCCTGTATGGCCCGTTGTTCAGTTCAGGCACCCATTTCACTATTAGCAGCGCTTTTCCTTTTGCTTCCACCCTTTTCTTTTCTCCAGTGAGAGTTGTTATCTTGTTTCCAAGCGGCCCGATTATGTCAATGAATGCCTGGGCTTCTTCTATTGCTTCTGTTCCAAGGTTGCTCACTTCCACTGCAAAGTTAGATTCCTGTCCTCTGATGAATGCTGGAGACAATAGCCTTGCCTCTGCGTACTTTCCGCTGTATGGCACAATAAGCTTTAGTTTTGATGCCACTGCCAGGTATGCTGATACACCTTCTGCATGGCTGCCTGTTTCCCTGACCACAATCTGTGTGAGAATCTCTCCCTGCCTATCCATGCTTTCCGGCATCGATATCTTGAGCACTATCTTTTTTGCCTGTTCTGTGCTTTTGAGTTCTATTGTATCTTCAGTCACAGTGATGTATTTTGCGAGCTCTCCCTCTGCATAGACCATCGCATTGAAGCTCTTTGCCTCGTTGTTTTTTACCAGCAGCTCAATTGTCTCTTCTTTTCCTGGCTCAAACAGTATCTCTTTGCTGCTTGGCACTATTCCAAGCCCTGCTGCTGTGCCAGCCAGGATGACCAGCAATATGAGCCAAGCCGCAGTTTTCAAGTTTGTATCCTCAGAGCGATAATTTTAAATATTTCAACGTATTTCTGTGTTTTAACGTAATTTGAGGTGCAGCCCATGGTAAGCGTAACTTTGTCTATCCCTGCAGAGCTAAGGGAGCAGATGGACCAGCACAGCGAAATCAACTGGTCAGGATTTATCAGGAAGTGTATTGATGAGAAGTTAAGCGAGCTGTCCTGGAAGGAAAGGATGTCGAAGATGCTTGAAAGAGACAGGGAGTTTGAGGACTGGTGCCTGCAGATGGGCGATAAGGTCAATGCAGGTGTGGCTAAGAGGCTGCGAAGGGAAGGTTTGCTGTAGATGAAACTTGCAGTGGACGCAAATGTGCTGTTTGCTCTGGCAAAGCATTCTTCAGCTGCAAGTGCAGTGCAAAGAGACCATAAATTGGTGTTGCTGGCCCAGGATTTTGCCCTGCTGGAATTGTATAAGTATAAGGAGGAGATCTCTTCGAAGTCTGGGCAGAAGTTCGAAAGAGCTATTGAGTCCATAAGGAGTAAGGTCACTTTTGTTGATTCTGCAGAATACGCGTCGCAAGTCAAGCCTGCTTTGTCGCTGCTCTCTGATGCGAAGGATGCAGCGTGCCTTGCGCTGGCGCTCACATTCAAAATACCAATTTGGTCAAATGACAGACATCTCAAAGAGCAGTCAGTGGTGGCAGTTTTCACTACTCTAGAGCTTATAACATTGCTCTCAAAAGCATAGATGCTGGACGTCAATGTGCTTTTCAAGCAAGGTTTTCTGTTCATTGTGCGTTTCTTGCCTGGCTCCTTATGTGTTTTCATGCTTCCTCCAGGAAGAACGCCCATCTTCTTGATGCTGGCAAACCTTTTGATGTTGCATATTCGCAGTCAGTCGCATGATTCCAGGAAAGCTTTAAATAGCCACAAATATTATTTGGATTTGGTGATGATATGACAGAAGTCTCAGTAAAGATTCCGGAGGAACTGAAAGAATTTGGTTCAGCCTCTCCTATCGATTGGCAGCTCGCAGTAGAGAAGAAACTCAAGGAAGAGTTTGATGAGTTAATCAAGCTTAAGGCAATAGTGTCTAAAAGTAAACTTACCGAGCAGGATGTGGAAGATCTTTCTGAGGAAGTCGGCACTGCTCTTGCGAAGAGATTGCTGAAGAAGTGATCATTCATGTTGCTTGTTGTGGACACAAACACCGTTTTCTCTGCATTGCACTCAAAAGGCAGATCTTTGGAAGTGTTCCTGGCAAACAAAACATTTGCCAAGTTTAGCTTCGTTTCTCCTGAGTACCTTTTCTTGGAACTCGGCAGGCGAACTGACAAGCTATTGGCCAAATCGAGTCTGTCCAAGGAAGAAATATCCCTGATATTTTCTTTTCTCAAAAAACAGATTGACTTTGTGTCCTTAGATTCGTATGAAGATAAGGTGGAAGAAGCCAAGGACAAATCATCGCACGTCAAAGATATTCCATTTGTTGCCCTTGCACTCAAGCTGAACTGCAAGATACTTTCAGGAGACAAGAAGCTCAAAGAGTGCTTGCCAGACCGAGTAATTACTCCCTCAGAAGCAACTGGCATCTTGTATGGCACAGAGATTGCGTAAACTCTGTGCTTTGCTGAGCGCTTCTTGTA
>JBDRIZ010000050.1:0-35910 GCA_043815525.1 Candidatus Woesearchaeota archaeon | reverse complement strand
AGTCAACGGCCTACATTCTCGACCAAGAACGCCACCACAACATCAAAGTAATCGATGACCGACAACAAAGATTGAACGACTTTACCGCCGAGCGCGATACGGCTAGCCCCACAAGGGCTTGACGAGAAGCGAAGGCGGAAGGGGGTTATAGGGGGTCGCAACCCCTTATTTCATGAGCACCTTAAGCAGGCAACGGCAGAACACCCTTTGTGTCTACAACGAAAGATTTATAAATATTGTAGACATAAACACCTTATGCCATACACAGAAAAAAGGAAGGTTAACGGGAAAAACTACTTTTATAGGGTCATCTCAATTAGAAGAGGGGAAAAAATTGGGAAGAAGAGGGTATACTTAGGCAAGAATCTTTCACAAGGGTTGCTTGCAAAAAAAGAAGCGCTTGCTGACAAAGAATTGAAACCTCAAAAGGTTGGGAAAAATATGAATGGCCTTGAGAATATTCGGCGCAAAATAGGGGGCATACTAAAGAAAAACAAGGTGCGAAGAGCAGGAATCTTCGGCAGCTATTCAAGAGGGAAACAAAGGAACAATAGCGATATTGACATAGCTGTCCAGGTTGATGATGAGACTATGAGCCTACTTGACTTCATAAGACTTTCCAGGCTGCTGGGGACAGCGCTTGGGAAAAAAGTTGACCTGGTGGAATACACAGCGATAAAGCCCAGAATAAAGGAGATGGCCTTAAAAGAGGAGTACAGGATAATATGAAAAGAGACATAGGATTATTTGTAGATGACATCCTGGAAAGCATAAGAAACATTGAGGAATTCACCCTGGGACTGAATAAGGAAAAATTTTCCAAAGACAAGCTGAGGCAAAGCGCAGTGATAAGGCAACTGGAGGTCATAGGAGAAGCTGTCAAAAACATTCCATCAGGTTTTAGAGAGAAATACCCGGATATCCCCTGGAAAGACATTGCAGGCCTAAGAGACATATTAAGCCACGCGTACTTTGGAGTAAATATCGAACGCGTATGGATGGTTATAGAAAAAGACCTGCCATACCTTAAGAAGGGAATAAAGAGGATAAGGACTAGCGAGTACAAAACTCATCCAAAGGATAAATCTTTGCGTAGTTGACCCAGATGCCACCGCACTGACTATTATACAGGCAATTGCCGCACTCCTCACTTCTTGCCTTGCCATCCCTTATGTGCTGCAAGTGGTCGGAATGGAAACTCTCAGGAGTATCAGAAGACCACTCCAATGGCATGGCAAACTCAGAAATATGGTTTTCATAACCCTGCAGCAAACAGAAAGGAAAACCTTCTGTATTTACCAAGAAACCCTTGCTCTTACCAAAATTTATGGCCTCAATGACGTATGGAATGACAGACGATACCCTTGGAACAAGCCGCCATCTGTTCAGCCAGGCATTCTCGCTTGGCATGACAAAAACCAGAGAGGAAAAAGCGTTTACACCGTTCCTGATTAGAAAATCAATTATTTGAGCAAGCTCTGTGCAGTTTGATTTCATTACGACAGTATTGCTGGAAATCCTGATCTTGTACTGCCTGAGGTTTGCCAATGCATTTTTCACTTTCCTGAAATTGTCCTTTTTGCCTGCGAGGTAATTGTTCAAATCCTTGCAGGAACTGTGGCAGCTTATGCAAATACCTGTCAGGCCTGCCTGGACAACCTTCTTCGCCAAGCCCTGCTTTGAAAGCATGCGACCATTGCTGATTGCCCAAATATCAGAAAAGCCCTCATTTTTTGCTGCAGCAATCAACTCTGCAATATCAGGCCTTGAAAAAGGCTCGCCTCCTGAGAAGCACACTTTTTTGCGCCATTTAACCTTGCTTTGGCAATAGACTCAAGAACCTCTCCTGCAGACTTGTTCTTTCTCTTGTCCCTAAAACCAACACAGCAGAAAACGCACTTATTATCGCAACCATACCCCAGCTGTACGTCAAACCTTTTCGGCTGGCGAAACATTTCGCTGCTCATAAGCCTATACTCCTAAGCCATGACAGTACACTCTCCTTATCATGGAACTTGTCATAAAGGTAAAACACAGTATGCATTGGCAATGGATTCAAGCTATTGCCAAGAGCGGCCACCATTCTTCGCCTAAAATCATCAATCTGCTTCTGCTTATCTTTCCATGAAAGGCCGCCAATCTCATCAAAGGAATCGGTCTCCATCCTGTCCTTTGCAGAGTCAAGATAGGAAGACTTTGCGCCAATATTAATGCAATACTTCTGCGGACTGTTGTAGATTTCTGACTGCTGCAAAATAAAGCCTGTGACAGTGTAGTCATCTATCCAGGCTTTACTGGTTCTTATATTTGCTAGCGTCTCGTTAAGCATAGACTCAGTCTCGTGCGGAAATCCAGCCACCCAGTTTGTGTAGTTCCAGATGCCTGCATCATGTGAGTCCTTCAAGGTGGATTTTGCGATTTCTGCAGTAAATGGCTTACTCATCTTTTTCAGAATGGGATCTGACAAAGACTCAACACCCCAGGTAAGCCTAACGCAGCCTGCAGAGCGCATCTTCCTGAGAAGGCCTGCAGGAAAGTGCATGGGAGTCGCAGAGTCAGACCACAAGATATCAGCTGAACTAATCTTGCCACACACATCTTCAAGCCACTTATAACTGCAGTTCAGGGTGCTGTCCATAAGAAAGAAATATCTTGTCCTGTATTTCTTCTTCAAACTATCAAGTTCGGCTGCAATCTTTTCAGCGCTCTTATACAATATGCTTTGTTTTTTTGAGGCTGAAACACCGCAAAAAGAGCACGAGAAACTACAACCCTTGGTGAGAAGGTACGGCAGCATCAAAACCTTGGAATCTGAGCCAAGCGGGAAAGGCTTGTTGTATGTCTCATAGTAAGGGTCAACAGTGTCAAAGGCGTTATGGCAATACAGTTCAATTGGCAGGCCTTCAAAGTCAGGAGCAGGGATTGATTCCAAGTCACTTTGGACAACCGGATTTTGCTTTACTGCAGTATCCCTATAGGCCAAACCAGGAACATTCTGCAGACTGGATTTGCCTTCGAGGCAGCGCAAAAGAGAAGAGAACGAATGCTCTGCGTCACCGGTGATAACATAATCAATAAATCCGTACCTGAGCAAAGACTGGCTAATTGAGACCCTGCCACCAATCACAATAATCGCCTTTGTCAGGTCCTTAATCCTTTTTGCAAGGCACAAAGCAGCAACAAGATGGGAAGGCTCTGCAACAGAAAGGCCAAAAACGTCAAAACCTTTCGTCCTGGTGAGGTTGAGGAGAGAGTCAAGAGTATGCTCAAGTTCTGGAAAAGAACTGTTTTTCAACAAATAGCGCTCGATTTCATCTGTCCTTGAGAAAACAGATAATTCGATATTCCTCGACTTGATGTCCAGGTCGTCCTGTTCAACCTTATGGCCATCACTCCTCAACATTGCGGAAATGGAGGCAATGCCCATCGGAGGCAAGGCAAACTTGGTCCGCGGAATAAAATCAGGGGCAAGGAGAAGCTTGATGTTCATATCAGCTACGGTAGTTTTGTAATGTTATTAAACTTATGCAGGTCAAGAGCCTTGCCAAATACTTCAGCTTGCATGTGCGGAATATGTACATCAGCATGACCACAAGTTTTATAAATATGTACATTATGATGTACTTAAAATGGAAAACAGAAGACTGGAGGAGTTCAACCACTGGTGGATAAAAGGACGCGTAGACCCTGACCTGGCCCTCCAATTCAAGAGAGATATATACAAAGAAATCGAAAAACATCTTAGAAAGAGATTCATAATCTCCCTAGTGGGGCTCAGGCGCATAGGCAAAACCACAATAATCTACCAGGTTATCGAACATCTCTTGAGGGAAAATACTCCTCCGGTAAATATACTATTCTTCTCCTTTGATGATATCTCAGCAGGGCTCAGCGAGGTTCTGGAAACATACAAGGAAATTCAAAACAAGGATTTTCGCAGCGAAAAAACATATGTTTTCCTGGATGAGATACAGAAATGCAACAACTGGGAGAACGAGCTAAAGAAATATTACGACCTCTACCCAAAAATCAAATTCATGATAAGCGGTTCAGAATCGCTTTTTATAAGGAAAAAAACAAGCGAAACACTGGCAGGAAGGATTTTCCATTTTCACCTAGAACCTTTCAGCTTCAAGGAGTATCTCAGACTCAGCAAAATAGAAGACACAAAATATGAAACAAGGATCAAGCCTTTGTTCATAAAGTATGTTGAAAGAGGGGGATTCCCTGAGACTTTTGACATTGAAAGCGACAAAGACTACAAGCAATACATCAGCACATTGGTGGTAGATAAAATCATCTACAAAGACATCCCAAAATTATTCAAGATAGAAGACCCACAATTCCTGACAGTGCTTCTGGAATTGATAGCTGCGAATCCAGGAATGTACATTGACTACCAATCGCTAAGCAGACAATTTGACAAAGACAGGAGAGTGATAAAGGATTATATCTCTTTTCTGAAAGAAAGCTTCCTGATAAGAGTGCTGGGAAACTATCGGACAGGAAATATCACAACGCTTCGAAAGAAAAAAAGAGCTTATCCCTCTGACAATGCGATTATTACTCTCTACAAAACAAGCATTGACAGCGCTTTTTTTGGACGAATGGTCGAGACTCTGGCAATAAACCACCTGAAAGCGACAAGCTTTTACAAGAACAGAAATGAAGTTGACATAATCCACAACCATCTGCCAATAGAGATAAAATATCAAGAGACTATCAGCAAGGAAGACCTTAAGCCATTAAGGGAATTCATGAGGAATTTCAACCAAAAAGAGGCATTACTAATCACCAAGAAAGATGAGAGAGAAATAAGAAGTGACGAAGGCACAATAACACTAATCCCAGCCTGGAAATGGATAATCAAACAGAATTAGGCACACTTTTGCAAAACTCCAAAGTCTCCTTAATCGAACTTCCATAATAGTCAGCGCCAATACTCCTGGCAAACGACTCGCTAACAGAAACCCCCCCAACAAGAACCTTCACCCTCTCACGCATGCCAAGCCTTACCAATTCGGACAAGACCTCCTGCATGGCAAGACTTGTCGCAGTTGTAAGGGCGGAGAGGAGCAGCAAGGTGCTGCCTGTTTCAATAATCTTATCAATAAACTGCTTTGGATGGACATTCACACCAAGGTCATACACTGTAAACCCTGAGCATTCAAGAACAGATTTCATGATATTCTTGCCAATATCGTGGACATCTCCCTTAACAGTTCCGATGACAACCTTTTTTCCCTCCTGAACCGACTCCAATCTAATATGCGGCTTCAGTATAGAAAAAGCAAGTTCAGCGCACTTTGCAGAACGAATCATTTCAGGGATAAAGTATTCCCCTGTCTCGTACCTCTGGCCTACAACTTCCATTGCCTTAGATATGGAGTTAGTGATTATCTCGTACGCAGAATCCTCTTCAATAATTGACTCAGTGATTGCCTTTGCCTTTTGTCTTTCTCCAGCAATTATTGCATTAATGAGATCATTCATCCATATCGACCCAGCACCTTGCCATGACCAACAAAGCTCTTCATACTATCCATACTGCAACCTCTAGGTACAGAATCGCCTGTGCTTAGGATATAGTTACCATGTGCTTTTGCAGCATTCATGCAGTTCGCGACAGATCTCCTTATGACTTCTGTGCTGCCTCTCTCGAGCACTTCGACAGAATCAACATTTCCCTTGATAACCACCTTGTTGCCAACAAGATCTTTTGCTTTTGCCAGGTCAACAAGCGAGTCAATTTCCAGTACAGATGCACGAGTCTTTGCCATCTTCTGCAGCAAAGGCTCTGAATTCCTGCAGATGTGAAGGATGACAGGCACTTTTTTCCTGAAATGGCTGATTACTTCCTGCTCAAGAGGGAAAGCAAACTCACTGTAATGCTCTGGCGATATCATAGAGGCAGAGGCAACTGAATCCTTAACGACAAGGGCATGGACTCCTGACTCAATCAAAGCATCGCCAAGAGCAAGAGTGATTTTCTTTGCCACATTAATCATTTTACAGACAAATCCAGGATTCTCATAAATGTCAGACATGAAGGCCATGGAACCTCTTTGTATGTAAGATATCTCAAAAGGAGCTCGCACAGACCCCACAACAAAATGAGTGTCACCAACCTTATCCAAGATATGCTGAACAGGAGCAAGCATGCCTGTTCCGAAAAGATCTGGTGGCACAACCTTTGACAGGTCTTCTTCACTTTTAACTAAATTATCTGTGAAAAGCGCTACGTCACCACTGTCAAGATCAACTGTGCAGCCGAGCTGTTTGTATGGGTCTCTTCCAGGACCGAGATTGGCAATAATCCCATCATACTTATAGAGGCGAAGAGCTGCCAACAGGCTTTCTGCCATCTTCATTCCATCAACAAGGCAATCCTTTGCAGCATAGCCAAGAACTTTTGGCGCGTGATACTCATCGACCACAGGGAAGACTGGAACCCTGTCAGGAAGATTTCCTTCAAGAACAGCAAAGACACGGCTTTTTGAGTCCATCCCTGCAAATGCTTAAATAATAGACAATATATAAAACCTATTGGGGATAAATCAACTGTTTGCTGATAAGCGCACTAACGGTTTTCCTCATCAAAGACTTCGCGAGGAGGAAAACCTACAAGTTGTATGCGTAGCACCAAAAAAGTTGACTCCACTTATTATGGTCGGAAAAAAGAAACTGGCTCATCACAGCAAACAACACTGGGGTAAACTTGTGCTGGTTGTTGCAGTGGCAATACTTGCCTTGGTCCTGCTTGCCAAAGTAAGAACCGACAAACATGACAAAACGATTACAGGCCAAGCAACTCAATTTGGAGACCAAGAGGCATTGACAGACGCTTTTTCAAACCTGGACATTGACTGGACAGGGATAGAGCCGATTGCCACAAGCCCAAAAGGAGATGCAAAACTGGATTACATGGGGGCGGACCTAAAAGACCTGTACTACAGCAATGACAAAGACAAGGCATACATAAAATTCACAACATACGGCTACCTAAATGACCAGCTTGCATACGAATTATACATATTCGGACAGGAAAACCACCAGATAAGGATAATCCCAAACTCAAGAATATACGTCTGGAAGCATATTGGAAATAAGCCTGCGCCAGCAACAATTGCCGGACTGGGAATTGACTCAGGGCCAGATTATATTGAGATTGAACTACCTGCAAAAATGCTTAAGACAAACGCAACAATCTCAGTCCAAATCTTTGACATAGCAGGATTCAACAAAAATAATGGCAGCCAGAATTTAAGAGATGAGGTACAATTCGCAAATATAGCTATACCTAAAATCTCTTAAGCTTTAACAAGACCTTGCCAAGCTGCCTTAGCTCAGACAGAGTGCCTCCAACCCTTTTTGGATGCAGGTAAAACCTGAGGTAAGCTTTTCTCTTCAACAGCTCCAGATCACGTCCAGGTATTTCAGAGATATTGTGCTTATTCGAGCGGTAGTAGTCATATTCTGAAAAATCATGAAAACAACCAGTCCTGACAAAAGCGCTGTGCATGTAGGTGCCAGGAAAAGGGGTAGAGATTGAAAAAGTGGCCATGTCCAAGTCAGATTTGACTGCGAAATCGATTGTTGACTCAGCCTCGTCATATGTCTCTGTCGGAGCGCCAAGCATGAAATACCCCAATGCCCTCAATCCATGCCTCTTCAGAATGTCGATTGCATCTTTTGGGTCTATTGAGGCGGTCTTGTTGTAGATTTCCTTCAAAATCCTGTCTGAAGCGCTCTCGATTCCAAGATATATCTCCCTAACACCAGCCTTCTTCATCGCAATAACCTTCTCCTCATTAAGCGTGTCAATCCTGGAGTTGCATGACCAAACAAAATTCTTCCTGCTCATGAGCCTGCAGAAATCAAAGAGCCAGCCATCTGAGACTGTTGCTGTATCATCCTGAAGATGGAAGGCGTTAATTTTGTAAATTTTATGCAATTGCAAAAGCTCTTGCACGACATTCTCAGGAGACCTGTGCCTTAGCCCTTTCCCAAAAATCCTGTCAAGGGTTGGCTGGCAGTAGGAGCACGAGAATACACAGCCCCTCGAGGCAAGGATTGAAGTGCCTCGAATGCCTGAAACATGGCTGAAGTGGTACCAGTTCGAAATATGCCTCTCAAAATCAATCAAGTCCCTTGCAGGGAACGGAAGGCTGTCCAAATCTTGTATTGGCTTGCGCTGCCTGTTCTTAACAACAGCCTTGCCGCTCTTGTGCCAGATGCCATCAACAGACGAAAGACTAGCGCCTTTCTGCAATGCCTTGACATAATCAAGCATAGTAAGTTCTGCCTCACCAACACATACACTGTCAACATTCCTGTCCATTATCAAAGTCTCAGGAGCCACTGCAGCGTGCGGACCTCCAACAATTACATTTGCATTAACTGATTTTGCCAAGGCAGCAATACTCAGGCAGTCATTATACATCATGGTGTCGCAGTAGATTCCAACGATTCCTGGCTTCAGATCAAACAACTTTTGCCTAACAAAATAAATCGAAGGATTAAATGTAGTGTCAATCACTGAAACAGGAATTTCATGCTGGCGCAGATAAGCAGCAATGTACAGAATACCTAAGGGAGGGTCTCCGCAGGCATACTTGAATTTCGGATAAACCAGGCAGACCCTCATAATACCATACTGCCAATGAAACGCTCCTGGAATGAGGGATGGCTGGGCAAGTCAACAAACTCAAGCCTTGAAATTATCTGAGCCAAATCCAGGTCTTCAAGCAACATAGCAGCGCCCTTGACAGCGCAGTCTTTTACTATCTGGCTGTCAAGAGCTGGAATCAAACCTATTAACCTGGCATTGTCAAGATTCAGGTAATTGCCGAAATTACCTGCCACATAAAGCTTCGTTACCTTACCTGTGCTTGCAGTCAGAATATCAATTGCAGCCCTTGTGGCAGCTTTTGCAAGCTGGACTGCCCTTATATCCTTTTGGGTGATACTTATTGATTCTGTCAGCATGATACCATTACCTGCCAACCTTCCTGAAGCGTCAATCAACCCATGCCTTTTTGCCTCTGCCACAATGTCAAGTATCCCTGACCCGCATAATGACAAGGCCTTTTTGCCAAGAAATTTGAATGCGAACGAACCTTCATAGTAGCTTGCCTGATATACTGCACCATCTGCAGCTTGGCTGCTGAAAGACATTGAAGGGTCCTCAAAAGCTGCACCGCCTGCAACAGAGGTTAGCAGTATTCTGTCCCTATTTCCGACAAGAATCTCAGAGTTAGTGCCAAAGTCAACAACCATCTGAACTGATTCAGATTTGTGGATTCCTGTGCTCAAAAGGACTGCAAGCGCATCAGAGCCAACATAGCTTGCCAAAGGAGGGAATACCATGGTTTTCACTCCTGAAACAATCACAGGGCCTTCAACAGCATGATAATCAGAAATAGTCGTTTTTCTCCTGATAAAATTCATGCAATCCTCGTTCATAAGAAAAGCATACATGATTGTGTTGCCCACTATCACAAGCCTGCCAACCTTGCATGAAGGATGGTCTGCACAAATCTTGCGGACAGAGTCCCTTAACACACTAACAATCATTGAGTGCAGCTCCAGCCTGACAGAACAGTCCTTAACAGCAGCAGAATACCTTGTCAGGATGTCTGCACCATATTTTGACTGGGGATTTGGCAAGGAAAGACTGCCAAGAACAGCCTTGGTGGATAGATTTACCAAAGAGATGCTTAAGTTTGTGGTGCCAACATCAATCGCAACACCATGCTCCATTCAAAAGAGTGATTGGAAAAATGTATATAAGCATTTAGGTAATGTTACACACATTACTAGGCAGACAAGCTGCAGAATTCCAACTGGTACAGCTTTTTTCCTCTCCTAACCAGGCGTGGAAGGAAGCAAGCGTACAGCGTGGAAATCAATGCAGAGTTCAAAAGCACACCTGACTTATGGTTAGCCATACATACCATATGACTTCAGCATTTTGCACTTATCAACAGTCTCCTCGATTTTTTGCATATCCCTGCCAAGAACCGAGTAGAGATAGAAAAGAGATGGGATTGGAACAACAGCCCTTGCCTTTTTCTTATAGCCTTTGTCAATCATCTCAACTGACTTCTCCTGCTGCAGCTTCTTCTCTTCCCACTTCAATCCATCAATCTCATCAAAAATGAAGCTGTCAAGCACAACATTCGAAAACCTCTCCTGGGTTTCCTTTCTTAGCACCAAGCCGAATTTTTCTGGATTATTCTCGATTGGAGAGTTATAGGCAACATAGAATTTTGTCACAGTAAGAGAATTGATGTATTGCGCGTTCTCATTGAGGAATCCAATTGTTTCCTTTATGTCCTCATCTGTCTCGAATGGAAGGCCTGCAATCACATTCACATGGCTCCAGATGCCAAATTTATAGCCATGTTTTAGGATGTCGGCTGCCTTTTTCAAATCCACCCCCTTACACATTTTGTCTAGCAGCCTCTGACTGCCTGATTCCAAGCCGTAGGTAAGCTGGATGCAACCGGATTCTGCTGTAAGCCTCATAAGTTCCTTGTCAAAGACGTCAAGCCTTGCAGAATCAGTCCACAAGATTTTGTGCGGGATCAAAGACTTGGCAAAATTCTCCATGAAATCATAGCTGATGTTAATCTCATTACTCATGAACATGAAGTTTGCTGTTCCCAACTTTTTCTTGATTTTTCCAATATCATCGCCAATCTTCTTTGGAGACTTGTTGCGAAGCTTTCCTGCATGACCACTGCAAAAAGCGCACTTGCCGACACAACCCTCAATAGCATGATAGGGAAGGATAAGCACGTCAGCTTCTCGAAGGCCTGGGAATTCTGTGTGGGGCTTGTACTTGTAAAGATCCAGAGGCAGACCATCATAATCAGGATGGCTTATTGAGTCCATGTCAAGGGAGTCTGGAGGATTAATCTTAATCTCCCCGCCATCGCGATAAATGAGAAAAGGAATATCCCATTTTTTGACAGAGCTACCTGACAGAAAACCAAGCAACTTCTCAAAATTCTCTCCTGTATCAGCAAGCATTCCGAAATCCACAAACTGGTAGTCTTTTAGGATTTCAGGGTAAATTCTCCTGCCACCGACAACAATTGCTGCGCCTGTCTCCTCCTTTATCTTCTTTGCAATGCACATCGCAGGCATCAGCTGGTGCGATCTTATGCCCATGGATATGGCAACAACATCATAACCTTTGTAATCAGTCCACGAAAGAAGCCTGTTCACAGTGCTCTCCAGATAGGGATCGACGGAACTGCCAAGGAGATATTCTTTAACCCTGTCCTGCTCCCTGAACACACTAAGATTAATCTTCTGGCCTGGAGCGCTGACAGTCCTGTCAGCAACAATTGTCCTGATGTCCAGATCGTCCTGCGAGACATCATAGCCTTTACTGCGCAGATATGAAGTTATTGTCGCAACACCCAAAGGAGGCAGGGGCTTCCAGTAAGGGTCAGGATTAGTCTGCGGAGCGACTATCAACTTGACTCTCATCAATTGCTGGAGTAAATCTGCTATTATATATACCTTAAGCAAAAATTATATACAATACTTCAAACTGGAACTACAATGAAAATTATGTTTATCAATCCGCTTCTTGGAGGGGACTTCAGCACATTGGACATCTCCATCACAAACCTTGCAACCTATATCAACGAAAGGACAAACCACGATGCGAGCATCACAGACATGACTTTTCACACAAGACACTGGAAAAGCCACCTGCACAGGATGATCCAAAGGCACAGACCGGATGTTATTGGGATGTCATGCAACACCATGTACATGCAGTACATTAAGAAAATAGCAGAAGAGGCTAAGGAAATATCTGATGCCAAGATAATCTGCGGCGGATATCATGCGTCAATAAAACCTGCGGAGACACTTGACATACCCTGGGTGGATGCTGTCTGCATAGGAGACGGAGAATTTGCGCTGACAGAATATATGGACAGATTGTCAGGAAACAAAAGCCTGGCCGGAATCAAGGGAATATGGGCAAAGAAGAAAGGAGGAATAATAAAAAATCCAGGCGGATGCTTCATCAAAAATATCGATGAAATGCCAACCCCAAACTGGGACCTCTGGCCTGACCTTGACAAATACTTCTACTATCTTGGGATGATGTATTGCATAGGAACAAGAGGCTGTCCGTACAAATGCACATACTGCGACGCGCATGGAATCTCAAAATCCGTAAAGGGAAACTATTACAGGCTGAGAAACCCTCAAGCGTATGCCAAGGAAATTGCGTACCAATGGAACAAGTATGAAGGAAGAGGCATGAGGTTTGTGCAGATGTTTGACCAGGTGCCAACAATGAACAGGAAATGGCTGCAAGAATTCACTGACAGCTACAAGAAAGAAACAGACTCTGAAGAGCACAGGTACAGCATGTTCTCAAGAATAGACCACCTCGATGAGGAAAAAATAAGAATGCTCGCAAAGTCAGGATGCGCACTGCTCAGGATTGGAGTGGAGGCAGGAGACCCATTCATTCGAAACAAGATTTACAACAAAAACATTTCAAATGACCAGATTAGGAGGATTTTCAAACTGTGCAAGAGGCATGGGGTTGGGGTAACTGCATACTACATGCTTGGCGGACCTGGAGAAAATGTTTCAACAATGCAGAGTACAATAAGGCTCGCAAAGGAGCTTGATGCCAACAGGTCAGCATTCTTTATCTACAAGCCATTCACAGAAGAAGGACAGATGCTGATAAGCGAATACGGCGGTGCAATAGACCAAAAAAGATGGCAGAAGGCAGACAACATAACATTTGATGCTGTTGTGCGACTAAAAGATGTCTCTCCAGCCACAGTGGAATGGCTGCAGAGAAAAGCCTATATCGAGACATTCAACAAAAGGCTTGGCAAGATGCTGAGAAAGGATAAAGGAATGTACTTCGCAAGGTTAGTAAAATATGTTTCTTCAGGAATATACGACAGGCTTGATTTTGACTACCTGGTGCCGTATTTCCATATATATGGTTATGATTGGGTGGATAAATAGATTAGCCATAATCCAGCAATGGTTGCAGATTGATAGTACAGCCACATACCTAAGAAATGGATTTATGGAAAATTTCGACAGAAATTTTACATTCCAAAAAACAGCACGAAAAAATGTTCAGAGAAACGAAGCTTCTCTGGCATGTCAGAAATCCGCTTCGCAGATTTCTCAACAAACCTTTGGCTTCAGCCCAAGGAATAGGGTGTTTTTTATTATGCACTCCAAATATTCAATTCTGCCAACTGTTTTGGATGCTAACAGTATTCCACATCCGTAACATCTCTGATTGCGCAAGCATTTTATACCAATCACGTCACCTTAATCAGCATGATACCTGCATTTGCCTTGCAGCTATACACACATCTGTTCAACTCCCTATATATACCAATTGTTTTCCTGAATCTTATCCTGCTAATATCGCTCATTGCGATAAATATCCGCACAATATCATCATATTTCAGGCGTCTGAATAAGACCTATACAGTCTTACTAATAATTTGCCTAGCTCTTGGCCTGTATCTCAGGCTAAGCATGTTTTCAAACAGCGATGATGTGAATAGCAGCAGCTGGGAATACCTTCATACAGCCAATTGCCTAAGCAAAGATTATAAGTGCCCTGGTCAGGTCTCGAGCCACATCCCAATAAGCCACCCAATCGGTTACCCTATGGCAATGAGAATCTTTCTAATATTTTCACCAATTAGCGTCGAAAAAATGCACGCATTTAATATTCTCTGTGACATGGCTGCGATAGCTGTTCTGTTCCTCTTGGTTTTTCTACTTATTAACAATGCGCCAATTGCCATATTTTCCGTCTTTCTTTATGCGATAATCCCTGAGTTTGTGCTGTATGCCAATAAAGGTGAAGCGGAAGCTTTTAGCAATCTAGTAACCCTACTGGCTATCTTTTTTATCGTGAGCAGTTTGAGGCAAAACACTTTCAAGGCATATCTCCTCGCATGGGTGTCGGTATTCTACGCAATGGAGGTTCGGACAGAAACCATCGGCTTATTAGCTACCCTGTTCTGTCTTGGCTTTTTTCTCTTACGACCTGCAAGAACAAACGTAAACCTCGCGTTAAAAAAATGGGCTGTATCATTTCTTTTAACAGTCATACTATCACTGCCATTTCTCCATTTTGTTGGCGTGGCGGATTTCCACGATAAGGGAGGACTGGGTTTTGGAATCCAATACATCCCAAAACATGTTGCTCACTGGCTTGAGCGTTACATTCAAGTCTTTTACACAATGCCCTCCATTAATGTTATGCCCTTATTGTTTTTTGTGTGCTCCGCCTTTTTCTTCGTAAGATACCATGAACAACGAAAACCACTTATTTTTGTGGCAGCGTGGATGATAATGCATAACACCCTTTACCTTTCATTCTTCAGAGGGCCTGGAGGGCATTTTGTGCTTACATTTGCACCATTCCTGATTCTTATTGCAGCAGGCACATATTTTGTTAGCAATAGCCTACTTCGTGTTTTTTCAATGAAATATCTTAAGAATAAAATGTTTCTGGTTACTTTGCTGAACATTACAGCACTACTGATTATTTTTTACCATCCAAACCAAATCACTCACAGATCATATACACCTACTTCGTATGAGACTATAACCATATTGATGCGGCAAAGTTATGGTGAACTGAACATGTCTTCGTACATACTAGTGCCTTGGCAAACCATCCTTGCAATGCAGTATGACGTCGGCCGACAAGATTTTTTTCTTGGATACACATATCAACCAAACAACAGTAAAGAGTTGGTAATCATCAATAACTCCTCATTAAGAATACCAGCGCGGGCAATACAAAAAATGATTGATGATGGAAGGTTATACTTCATCAGTTTCTGGAACTGCAGCGCACCACATCCGGACAGGAGAATTGAAACCACTGTACTCACCTCTCACCCTGATTGTGATATCATATCCAAAACCTTTCGTACAAACCTTGTCACTAGGAAAGGTGAAGTTGAAGTCTGGAGGATCACTGGTTACCGCCAGCACAATCAAACTGACGCATTTCAGGATTCTCTTCGGTAAACCAGACGTGCTTGTAAATATCCTCAAAAGCCCTGCGGACTGATTCTTTTTCTTCAAGCTGGCCATAATAGTAGTATAGTGTGTCCGTAAGATGAACATCATGCCTTTGATTCAACAACTTGACTATTGCCTGCCCCCTTGTGAGTACAACATCTTTTCTTTTCTGCCAATCCATGCCATCTATTTCATCGAATATAGGGGTTCCGCTGTCATCAGCAATAGAACCATTAATCCTAATTCTGAAGCGTTCCGGATACTTGTACATCACAGTGCCACGGTTCAGAAAGAAAGGACTCACATTAATCCAATCAACAATTGACTTATTTCTTACCAGGAAAGAGACGGTCTCGCAAAATTCTGCTTCAGTCTCATAAGGAAATCCGATAATCAGATTTGCCTCATTCCATATTCCTTTCTCGTTTGATATATGTAAGATTCTTTCTGCGGCGGCAAGGTTAAGATTCTTATTCATTTTTGCTAATAAACTCTGACTGCCAGCCTCCAGACCCCATGCGAGTTTAACGCATCCCGAATCTTTCATTAAAGACAACAAACTGCTATCCAAGTTATCAAGCCTTGCACTATCGCTCCACATAATATCAAGGTCATCAGAAACCATACGCTTGCATAACTCTTCGAGGTAACGCTCATCTGCGTTAACAGTATTATTCAAGAAATAAAAATACTTGGTTCGGAACTTACTTTTCAGATATACCAAATCATCTATGACTTGCGAAACCGGCTTCAAGTTCAAATTCTGACGCTCCGGAGCACAGAAGAAACAATGCCCTGTGCAACCTTCCATAAAATAGTATGGCAATAGCAGCATGTCATAACATTCATATTCATTACCGAACTTATGTTTCATCTCCTTGTACATTTGAAGCGGCAAACCCTCGAAATCCGGAGCTGGAGACTGATTTACTCCAAGCCAGGAATTTCCTTGATTCTCAAATACTTTTCCTGATTGCCTGTATACAAACCTTGGAATGTTGTCAAAAGACCTGTTGCCCTCAATGCTCTCACAAAGCATCTTCACCGGAACCTGGCCTTCTCCAAGAACTGCATAGTCAACAAAATCATACTGCTCAACCAAGTTCCTAGCTGCCTGCTGACCCCCAAACAGGATCTTGCACCCAATATCTTCCTTAATTTTCTTCGCCAAGGCCAGAGCTGGTTGTAGCTGGGCACCTTGAATAATTGAGAATCCTACCATATCATACCTTTTAATTTGAGTAAGATCCATAATCCTTTGGCAAGCCCCATCCAGTAGGTCACCAGATATACCATCTAAAAAATCAGTCAATCGACGCTTATCAAAAAAAACGCTGATTTGGGAATCATGGGTCTGGTTGTAAAATGCAGTCCTAACATTCAAGTCATCTTGTTCAACATCCATACCTTCGGCCTTGAGATATGAAAACAATGTTGATATCCCAACTGGAACGAAAGGAATACGAGCCTTAAAGACATCTTCGAAAGGCGGAAAAATAAGTTTTAACTTCATGAGTCAAAAATCTGCAATAGGATTATTCAATTTTTTCGGAAAGTTGATTGTCATCCACAACTTCATCCACCATAACACCAGCATTGACTTCACGCAAAGTAGGGGGGCCATGGCTGGGATTAAGTTCAACCAATGTAATGGGAATTTGTAAGATCAGGTAAACGTCACCCGCTACGACCTTTATCTTACTGCTATCCTTCTTTTCCGGTGGCAATTTCCGCTCGTCAACGATTTTTTGTTCCCAGAGCATTACCTTACCTTCGCTGCCTTTCACGAAGCCTCCGGCCAAAATCTGGTACACCTTCCGAATATTGCGTTTTTGCATCGCTGGCGCAATAGCAAAATAATAGGTAATCTTTGGATTCAACAATTCAAAAAGTTCCAATTTTATTAATACATACGAATCCAAAATGTATGCATAAAGCCCTTTCAAGTCGGATCCTTCAATCTTGAATTTGCCTTTCCCCTTCTCACTCACTCCAATAAGATGGTTTTGAAAGCTATCCTGGTCCAAGTCTAATATTTCTGCCATATTCTCGTCCTATTGAAAATCGTCCAAAGCCTCTTTGCCAAGTCCTCCGAATACCTCAACATTGAACCCACCAAATGGCAGGAGTGGCACATCTTTCAATGTCAATCCAAAAAAAGAGTAAGAGACCTGCACTTCGATACTGTTTCCTGCTTGTATAACCTTAAAAGTACCGTTGTATGACTTGTCATTAAAGTCAACATCCGAGCTTCTTTTATCACTGGTTAATTTCTTTATATCCAATTTTGGTGCTTCCTTTTGGCCTGAAATTTGGATTTGATAGGTTGTCTCTCCCACTTTTTCGGCCTTTGGCACCTCGAACTGGTACAAATATGTGTTTGTGTCAACTGGGCCGTATAAGTCAAGCCTCAGAAACAAATCTTTATTGGTTGCAGAGACTGAAAGCCTCTCAACATCGGCACTGTCCGGCACTGCAGGAGACTCAGCGTCAAGCCTAACAGGTTGATAGCCTATACCAAATGAACTGAATATATCCTTAAAAAACAATGAAGGTAACTTGTCTTGCTTGGCTAGGTTTGGAATGAAGTTGTAGTCGTAAGTATTAACTAGTATATCATCTAGGGGTGGTGTCGATGCCACCGCTTGAACGTTTGGCTGCTGGGTCGATTGAACTACAGGCGTTTTGGATACGCCAAATAACAGGAAGTAAAGAAGTATTCCAGCTGCAACTATAACAACAAATATTATTATCTCCTTTTTTTGAATTTTATTGTCTGTGACCACAACCACCACCTCTTTTACAGGTGTCAGGCATTTACCTATAAATACCTTTTGTTGCATTTATAAGCCTTTTTTGGACTGGACAGAACTCATGGCTGCCAAAAAGGTGGACATAGCTTTTATGGACACCAAGGCAAGAATTGTGCCTGTGGCAACCGGAACAGACTTCAAGCATTATTCTTGAATCTTGGACGCTCTTTTTTTCAATAATATCTCTCCTATCCATTCTTTTTATGTCTAGAGGAATGTTGTGATATTCTGCGAGGAACATATCATATCCATCCATCAGGCATGGAGGTATGTTCTCAAACAGAATTTGGTTGTCACCCCTCTTTTTTATTGTCTTTTTCACAAAAGGAAGAATGTCAGAATATGGAATGAAGATATCTTCTCGTTTGAGTAATGAATCATATGGTATAACACTAATAAAATGATTCATTTTCACTCCTATATAAGCCATAAGTTGCATAATATCACATAAATATTGATAATTTCCCTTTATAATCACGCAGGAGTTTGAGATTTTTGAACTGTCTAGAACGGTAAGTGCGTTACGAATACCCTTCAAGGCTTGGTCAAAGCTTCCTTTGGCTTGAGTAATTGAGTCATGGCATTGAGATGTATTTCCAAGAATCGAAAAAGTCACTCTGTCCAAACCGGCTGCAAGTATCTTTCTTGAAAAATCTGGATATGCAAACAAGCGCCCATTAGTGAAAAGTACGACCTCGAATCCCAAATCTTTGGCAAACTTGATGATCTCAATAATGTTTGGGTGAAGGGTTGGCTCCCCACCTTGGAGTAACAGCCTCTTTGCCCCATTTTTGCCTGCTTGGCCTATGACTCTCTTTGCTTCGTCAAAAGGCAAAAACCCATAAGAACTGTTTATGGGATTATTACCCTGCTCACAGTAGATGCAGTGGCTATTACATTTGGTACCAAGCTCCAACTCAAGATTCTTATTCATTTGACAGCACTGAACTCGGAATCACCGTAGATTTCTATATACTCATAGTACATCCCTTCGCACAAATGATAACGCTGACAATCCTTGCATGCTTCCATGTTGCATTTTTTTGCTCGCCTGTGGTTTTGATAGTCAAAGGGGTCGCCCTGCGGATTCATGATATCAATCCTGCCTTCGGCAACTTCACTGATATATTCCTCATAACCCTTCATAAAACAAAAAGGGATATTTGCGATTTTTTTTACAATCCTCTTATGGCACTTATCGTAATTAATCGCATCAAACAAGTAAGGGATAACATCTGATATCTTTGGGATAAGCCCTCTCTTATGAATCCACGCAGAGCCCCATGGTATAACAAAATTCATATTGTGCTGATCCACTTGCATGTCTACTGCCAGCTTCACAATATCTTTCAATACTTGATAGTTGCTTTTGACAATTGCAGTAGTTATTTCAATATAAAGTGGCTCCACTGACCACTTTCTCCAATCTTGGGCAATGGCCTTAATATTGTCTATACCTCTCAAAGCCTCATCATAACTTCCTTGAGTCCTGGTCAGATAATCATGAATCTCTGTATTCGGACCATGAATTGAAAACCGGAAATAATGAAGACCTGCCCTAACAATGTCATGGCAGAACTTCTTGTACGAAAACATTCTTCCATTTGTCGTTATCTCAATATGGCTAAACCCCACTCTTCGAGAAAAGTCCACAATCTCTACAAAATCAGGCCTGACAGAAGACTCGCCTCCTGAAAAAATCAATTCCTCGGCACCTTCCTCTCTAACCTGCCTAATCTTGCTTTTAATCTGCTCAGTCGTCAGGTCCGAGACCATCTCCCTTGTCTTGGCAATAGCGCAGAACCGGCAATTGTTATTGCAGGTGTACCCAATGTTGAAAATTGCCCTTTTCTTTTCTACAAAGACCAGATCGTTCTCCAATTGACTCAAATGCCATCTCCTTTGGTTAGCTGTGTCAATACATATAATCTTTTGCGAAATAACTTCAACTTTTCTGGCGGTGGATTGTTCTCAATAGCTTTAAGAACTGAATTGTACTCGTTGGTATACTGTTTGGTTATCTCAAACAATTCACCTAACTCCTGGTAGACTATCCAATCCACTGGATTCTGGGAAACAGCGTCCTCATAAAACTTAATGCTCTGCCCCAAATCACCTATTTCGCGGTAGATTCTGGCCATGCACAGAGGTATTGCTGGATGCCTCATCTTTTCTTTCAGACTATCAAATATCTCAAGGGCTTTGCCAGTTTCATGCCTTTGGAAAAAGATGAGTGCAATACCAAGAAGAGCAGATAGGTTCTCTTGGTCAAGCTCGACTGCTTTTTCATAAAATACCAAGGAGTCGTATCCCTTTCCTTCCCAGCCTAAAGCCTGGCCAACAATCGAAAAATATGCTGATTTTGTATTGATAAAACTGATGTCCTCCTGATTCATCCGGATATTGCCTTCAGGATTTTTGATTTCTTTCCTAAATGTTCCCAGGCCCTTATCCCATTCAATTGTCAGGAAACATAGGAAATTCATCAAACCAAACTGATGCAAAATGTCAAAGATCAATTCTTCTTGATAGTAACGGGATATTGATATCATATCCCCTTGGCTTTTAATAAATCTGAAAACAAGTGAAGCATGCTCATCCAACCTGATAGATTTTCCTTTTGAATCCACAAGTTCTTGGTTGCCTTTTAGATGAAATGGTGGAAGCCTCTCAAATACCGAACCCTCTGTATTCCAAACGATGTTATCAAGCTCAAAAATTCTTAATGCCATGCTACCCAATATGCCAATCAAACAAAGACTCAAATTTTCTTTTGCTAGGGTTCATTTCCTCAAAACCGTGGACATCTACATAGTTTTTAAAAACACCCTCACATATCCGATCGTAACCACAATTCTTACACTTATCGTGCTTGACCTTCATACTCATCCGTACTTCCGCCTTGTAATTGGTAATGATATCCTTGCCTGGGTGATGAAATGGGACCATGGTAAATTCTGATTTATGAGCTTCATCAAGATACACTTCGAATCCAGTCATGAAACACAAAGGAATACCTGTAACAAATATTTTATATTCTTTTTCTACGCAATGAGAAATCGCTTTGTGGACAAAACCTGAGATTTCTGAAAATCTCGGCACTACTGAATCGAAATTTTTCAGAGCATTGCCTGTTGGGATTGCATAGTTCAAATGGAAATCATGGATGCCTAAATCTGCCAAAAGGTCAATCAACTTGATTAAGTCGTGAAAATTGTGCTTTACAACAGTAATCGAACTACAGATGTTCACTCTTCCTTGCGAGGTTGGGTTATAGCATTGGGAAAGATTCCTAATACCATTAATAGACAATTCAAAGCTGCCTGAACGCCTTGTCAAGGCATCATGGACTTTAGCTCGAGGGCTATGAATGGAGAAATTAGCTGCTGAAAGGCCTGCTTGCGCAATTCTTTGAGAAAATGCCTTGTAAGCAAACACTAGTCCGTTTGTAGTGACATGAATATTTTTGAAACAATTCTTTTGGAAAGCGAACTCAACCAACTCTATGCAATCGGGCCTGATGGTGAATTCTCCTCCTTGGATGGACAGATTATTAACACCGTCCGCTGCGGCCCGGTCAATCTCCCTCTTTATCTGCTCAGTACCCTTGTCAGGCAGGCCGCGCTGGTCTGCCTGGCAGCAAAACGTGCAATGTTGATTACAATCAGACCCGATTTCTATCATTCTTGGTGGTATATTCTGGCTCACGGGAATCACTATCCTTTCGGCACAGCAAGAACAATCGGTTTTGTAAACTGGCTTTTATCAAATGTCATGGTGACAGGACTAAAGACAGCCACATTTATATCCACCTGCTGGCCAACATTCAAAATATTCAAGGGGCACCTGATGGTCAATATTCTCTCGTCGTTGTACACATAGATGTTACTGCTACCTTCAACATGCTCTATCTCTGGCGATTGATCCACCTGCTTATAAACATAATAACCAACACCCGGAAAAACCCTAATCTGGTAATGATTGGTGCCATATAAGTAAAAGTCATAGCCTAACTCAGAATTGAATTTGTCAGCTGATGTCAACCTTATCAGTATGCTGTTGTTTGCAAGCGAGGCACTCAAGTCCTTTAGGTTAGCTCCACTGTCTTCCAAGGAACTTGCTGAAATGCTAGTTATTGTAACAGAATCCTTCCAGTCATAGTCAAACTTCCTGAAAGTCTTCAATGGAACCCCATCCTGAGAATAATTCCTTTCCTTGGCATATACCATGCGCTTTTCCTCAGCAGTCTGCTTCATGTTCAAGGAACAAAAATCGTGGGATAACACCCTAATATTTAGATAGATGCTGGCAATCAAAAGAAAAGCCATTATGTAGACTGCAGCCATCTTGATACGAGCGATGTCTTTCAAGTTCATCTTTCTGGAACGAACTCACCTTGTCCGAATTGTGCTAGATAATTAGGCCATATACCTTCACACCTAATAAAATGTTCACATACACAACATGCATCCAGTCTCACTTTGTTGCTTTTTCTTTGTGTATTGTAGTCCACTTCAGCATGCACACTCTGAGGGGACACAATGTTGATTGACGGAACGCGCGGCTCATTCATGTATGTCTCATAACCCTTCATAAAGCAATTTGGAATTCCCATAACAATAATCTGGCTCTTTCCCTTGTTTGTGACATAGTCTATTGTCTTATGAACATAAGGTGCGCACTCGCTCAACCTTGGCAAAACGATTTCTTTGAATTTCAGAGCATTACCGGAAGGAATGACAAAATCAATCTGGCAGATTTGAGAACCATGATTAATGAGGGTATGGATAATTTCCGGAAGGTTCTTGTAGTTCTGCTTTGTAGCTACAGTGTCACTTATCATCTCTTGTCCAAGATTTTTTATGTTTTTCATGCCCTGTATTGCTTGCTTAAAACTTCCGGGTGATCTTGTTAAATCATCATGGTTATTACCGATGCCGTGGATGCTAAACATGAACTTGTTACATCCGGCATTAACACTCTTTCTGGCAAATTCTTTTTTCGACAGCATTCTCCCATTCGTTATCAGCATGATACTTTTATAATCCAAATTTTTGGCATATTTGATCAATTCAATTATTTCCTTTCGAATCGTCGGCTCACCGCCAGTGAAAGCTACCTCTGTTGCTCCACTTTGTCTGGCAAAATCAAGTTCTTTTTTTATCTCACTAACGGTGACTCCTTTGGCTTTGCGCCCCTCTTCGCCTATGACGCAAAAAATGCAATTATTGTTACATCGATAATCTACCTTGATATCGATCCGTTTCATGCTATAATCCTCTCAATAATACTTGAAAATATATTAATCAAGCTCTCCAATACCATTTAGCATATCCCAATTTGTTTGAGTAGTCCGCCTATTCCTTCGCGTACATGTCACTTCATTCCAGATGCCCTAAGCGTCAGACTCCCGAAGCAGATTCTGCGCGCAGACGATGTCAATATTCTTCTTCATTTTTACTGTTCGAACAATTGCTTATTATACCTCATAAATATGATACACTTTTTAACTAAATTGCAGGAAAAATGACTCAAAATTGTTTGTTATTTTAATCTTTCCTATCAACCTACCATCGGAATATAGGTACATTGAATCTGCATTTATTAAAACTTGATTGGATTTCGAAAAAATCGGGAAGTATGCTCCCTGCCAAAGGGACAATTGACCTGAGTAGACAATGATATTATTATGCCAAGAACCGTTGAAAACAACGCCCTTGAGCCGGTCCCAGTTGTGAAGAATCCCTCCTGGCCTTGTGTCATCCAAGAGGATTGGAAGCTTGAGATGGTGCTCTATCTTTCTTGCATACACCTCATCAAATTTCCTTATTGCTTCGAATATCTTCTGCCCCCGCTTCCTTGAATCCATGCAGTCAAAAGAACATAAAAAATATGCATGAAGATAGTAGTTGGAATTAAAGCGTAATAGATAATTATTCTGCCAAAACAGTGGTCTTTTGCTATGCACATAACCATAAACCTCGTGGACTGGGGGAGAGTTTGAAACTCGACTGTAATAGTCAATGCAGCACCGGGGATAGCCCATTAGCTCTCCGAACCTATCCTGGTCGTATAAATCATACTTTTTTGCCAGCTCAATCAGGTCCTGCGTTCTGCTAACATACATGAAATAGTGCCCATAAGGCGTTTTAGAAGGCAGGATATCCTTTGGTGTGTAGGGCTCCCTAATTTGGTAATCTGAGAGTCCCGTCACAAGACCGAATCTTTTGCACAGCTCTTTGAACTTAGGGTACCCAAAATTAGGATTGATTGGGATTCTCATTACCGGCTTAACACCAATCCTAACTGCAAGGACTTCCGGGATAAATTTTGTATACCCCACCCATTCTTTGTTCTCATACTTATGTTCAAATAAACAATATCTTGGCTCTTCTATCTGACTCATTTCAAGATTTTTTCCTCAATAAGATTCTCAAATAATATATCTGCTATAATCTGGTGGCCAAGAGGCGTAGGATGTCCGTCTGGCAACATAATTTCTCCATTTCTGTAGTCTGTCACCAATTTTGACTTCTGTAGGTCTATGGTTCTAATACCCTGTGTTGCGAGAAAATTACTGATATCATCCATATATGGCTGGTGGCCGTGATACTGGAGCACCATCAAATGGATATCATGCTGAAGGCAAAGATTGATAATGCCTTCCAAGGGCAATTTTACGAGATTGTATTTGTCTGTCTCATTGTACATATTTTCGCTTTTCCTATATTCCAAGATAGTAAGCTTTCTATCCAACCATTGTGAGAGTCTCAAGCTTGAATTTGCAGTATCCCTCCTGACAGATTCCAATAACAAGTTGTCATTCTGAACAGTACCCACATTCTGAAAGTCATTATAGACCATCATCAAAATGACGATGTCAGGACTATAATCCAAGCCTTTCTTCTCAAGAAGCTCAAGTTCGTCCATGGTTCCGTAGGCAAAACGACCAAAGTTCAAGACTTCGTACTTCTTTGTACTATGATTGTTTAGCTTTCTCTCCAGAACCTTGGCGTATGTATCTTCCAGATTGACACCCTCACCGAAAGCGACACTATCCCCAAGACTTAAAATACGAACAGTATTTGCCGGCTTGCCCTTATTGTGCTCAACATCACGAAATCCTTGGCTATTTGTTGTTATTGTTGATGGCTGTAGGAATGTAAGGTATCCAGTGTAAACCACAGTTGTATTAGGGGTGAGAGGATAGCCTTGGCTGAGCTTGCCCAGAGATTCCACGGCATTGGGATAGCCAGTCATTTTGCCAGTCAGTATCTGAGCTAGCAAGCCAGAGTAGTGAATCCTAAGATACAGCTCAATGCCAGAGATCATCAGAAATATAATAATCATGCTAAGCGAGATGTTCATTAACAATCTCTTTGCTTTAATCATTAGTTCACTGGAACCAGTTCCTCAAACCCATAAATCTCTGCATACTCTGGCCAGACACCCTCGCAGACAGCATCATGCCTGCATGTTCTGCACTGCCTTGGCTTGACCTTGTTTGTCTTCCTTCTTAAATTGTAGTCATCAGTGGAGTGCTCGGGGTTTGCGGCGTGAATCTCCATATGCGGAATGTTAAGCTCGTTAATGTGCTTTTCGTAGCCCTGCAGGAAGCAGAATGGCACGTCCATCACTATCATCTCCGCTATTCCGATACTTTCTCTTAAATCAATTGTCCTCTTGATGAATGGTGTTGCGTCAGTTAGGCTCGGAATGTTCTGGCTGTTCAGTCTCAGGTCTCCTCCGCAAGGCATAACATAGGTCATCTGCAATAGACTAGTGATGCCTATAGTTACAAGGAACCTCGCATATTCGGGAAGAATCCTGTAGTTGTGCTTGTTAACTACAAAGCTTGCACAGATCTTCTGCTGCAAGCTTACAATATTTCTGATTCCCTGCACAGCCTGGTCAAAGCCACCTGTCTGGGTTAGCTTGGCGTAGAGCTCATTTGTATGTGCGTGTAATGATATCATATACTTGTTCACGCCAACTTCTGTAAGCTTTTTTGCAAAAGGATAGTAGGACAGCATCCTTGCGTTTGTGGTAAACATTATGGTCTTGAAGCCAAGGCTCTTAGCGTATGACACAAGGTCGAAAATATCTTTTCGGATTGTCGGCTCTCCTCCAGTGAAGGTCAGCTGCTCAGCACCCTTACCTGCAGCTTCTTTTATGATGAGTTTGACCTGATTGGTCGTCATGTCAGGATACTTGTTCCTTGAGTCCTTGTCTATGCAAAAGATGCAATTGTTATTGCAGCTGTAGCCAAACCTTATGTCGACCCTTTTTGGCCTATCCATCTTCTTTGATGTATCCTCCCTGCACAATCAGCGTAAAAAGTTGTTGAGCTATTATGTCGTGACCGATCTCAAGAGGATGGCTGTCAAGCACCTTACCATCGGGGGAGACACTCATATATGCAGCATGAGGGTCCAATTGACCGAACGTGGTGCCCATCAGGTCGAAATAAGGATAACCCTCATCTTTGATGTACTTTTCGACACTATCAAAATATATGTACTCCTTGAAGTCTCCCGGACAAGGTACCCTGAACAAAATAAATGGTATATCCTCCTCCTGTAGGAGATGGACAAACTTATTGAGCGGGGACAGCACGTTGGATGTCATTACAGTATTGTTCATGTTACTTATGTACACGTCATATTGGTAGAGTTGAATCTTGTAGTTTAACCATCGAGGAAGCGACAGGTCCTTTTTGCTCAAAAGCAGCCTCCGAACCCTATCAAGGGCTGCGGTGTTGCGGGTTATGTCCTCTCTTATCTGGTAGTCATTCTCATTCATCTGGAGAATCACCAAGTCAGGTGTATTTGGCAACACAAATCTCTCCAGTATCTCGAGGTGTTGATACGTGCTTGTGCCGCCATTGGCAAAATTCATAATCCTGATATCTTTGTGGAAACGAGTCTCAATAAGCTGCTCAAGCTTAGGTATGTAAGTCTGTGACAGGTTGAGACCGCCGCCCATTGTTACTGAATCGCCAATCACGGCTATCCGGTAATTATCATTGTCCGGAACAATTACCTCAAATCTGCCTTCATGAATAGCTAGGATTTCCATCTCATGCTGCAAATCAACACCAGCAACTGTCATGCCTGTCGTATAAATTGGTGGGTTCTTACCAAGTAAAAATGATGAGAGCAGCTCAGCAATTCCCATACCTATAAAAAACACTACCAACATTAGTGTAATATTGGCTGCCATTCGCTTGATAGATTTCATAGTGCCACGAACTCCTTTTCTCCAACAATTCTCAAGTAGCAGTCCAGCATTCCAGGGCATCTTTTTTCAACAGAGCAGCTTGCACAGGCAGAGGCCTTTGCCTTGTAGGGATTTTCCAGGGTGCATGACCAGTACCCCTTGTCAATAACGCAAAATGGGAAGTGAAGCAACTGGATTCCAATCCCATTGCCTTTAAGAAAGGCAAGGGCCTTGCGGAGATATGGCATGCTCTCCTTGTACTTCACAAGAAGAGCATCCTTGTTAAGCGAGGCCCTGCCCTTGATTCGCATGTTGATGAAAACCACCCTGTTTATTCCACCTGTTGATTTCAGGAAATGCATCATCTGTTCGAGTTCTTTATAGTTCAGTTTGTTTATTACAACCCTGATATTAGTCCTGACACCAAGGCTTGTGAGGTTCTGTATGCCTTTTAAGGTCTGGCTGAAGCTACCGGCAAACCCTGTAAGAGCATCGTGGACACGCTCATAATGCGAATGAATTGGAATCTCTATCTCCAAACGCTCATATTTTGCAAACTTAGCAGCGTAATCATCGTAAGCAAACCTCCTGGCATTTGTCAGAAGCGTGATGCAGGCTTTCTGGTAAGAAGCTGACAGAAAGTCCAAAACCTCAAACAAATCAGGCCTTAAGGTTGGCTCACCACCAGTCAGAGTGATGTTCTCCTCGCTTCTTGGCACGCTCGAAAACCATTGCTCAATCTCCTTTAGTGAAGGCGGCAAGTAATCTGGAGGGCTAAAAAATGTCTTAAAATCCTCGTTAGAACAGAAGATGCAGTTCAGGTTGCACTTGTCTGTCAGGGCATAGACTACCATTGCCTTAACTCACCCACATCAATAACCTTTTGTCCGTCAATTGGGTTGAACTCGTCAGAGCCCATAAATCTTGGATAGATTTTCCAAGGGCCTTCACAGACAAGGGTAAACTTGCAAGCATTGCACTTGTCCAACTGTGCCCTATCAACAGTTTTTCGCATTTTTATCACATCAAGTGTCTCGAAGCCAGGACCAACCTGCTCGCGCTCAGGAGGGTCGTAAAGTTCTGCAATATAACCAATATGGTTAGGTAGAATACAAAAAGGAACATAACGCATCAGCACCTTGGTTTTACTTGTTGCCCCAATTTCCAAAGCCTCGACCATAAACCTGGCTGACTCTTTGTAGGAAGGAACGATGTCGTGAAAGTTCTTGAGGCTGTTTCCGAACGGGAACACGAATATGAACTCGGATGATAACATACCGAGACTGATAAAAAGCCTTGCCATATCCGGGAGGCCGGTGTGATTATGCTTTGTGATTGTGGAGTTTGTCTCTATTGCCACTTGCGGGTGCCTTTTAACGTTTGATACTGCCTGCATGAGCTGCCTGAAGCTGCCTTCAACCCTCGTCAATTTATCGTGAATCTCACCCTTACTGCTGTGAAAAGAGAAAAGAACTTTTGTAATGCCTGCCAAAACAATGGAATCGACAAAAGCAGGATAGCTCATCATCCTGCCGTTGGTGGTTACCTTGATATGCTCAAAGCCGTTGTCCACTGCAAAACGCACGAGCTCCAGCAGGTCAGGCCTGATTGTTGGCTCTCCACCGAGAAACGCGAGTTCAGTTGTGCCTCTTTTCCTCGCAGCCAGCATATCCTTTTTTAGTTCAGAAGTTGTCTTGTCCTTGAACTTTTCCCTCTCGGCTGCAACGTAGCAGAACATGCAGTTGTTGTTGCAGGTGTAGCCCACAAGGAGCTCAAGCCTTCTGTCGCGCTTCATCTCACCACCGGCCATAATTGATGTTTGTGAATGTCAGGATAGTATCTCCAGACACCGCCGCAACAGTCGTTCACAGCACAAAATTTGCAGCAATCATCCTTTACGTTTGTTTCTTCAAAGCTGTGCTTTGGCTCAAGCACCTCATAGTCGTTAATGACCATCGGCTTTTCCTCAGACATCAAAGCTTGAGTTTCAGAAGAGTGATTTTCGAAGCCAGCCATGTAGCAGAGCGGAATTCCCCGCGTTGAGAAGCCAATCCCTTTTGATTTGCAGTAGCCGTACAATTCGGAAAGGTTTTTTTCAATATCCCCAAGTCTAGGCACGTACTGGCGATTGCGCCAGCCACGTGCCAAAGGATATGGCAAAAAAAACAAAAAGAAGTTGATTACAGGAAACCTGGACTTAACAAACCTCACAAAGTCAGTGAGTTCGATATTCTGGTTGGTGATTACATATGCGAGATGAATATCAACTCCTAACTCGAGCAGATTCTGTATGCCGGAAAGAGACTTTTGCAGGCTACCGGGTGTGTTGGTGATAAAATCGTTTATTTCATCCTTATGAGAATGGATTGACACAAGAGCCCTTGTGACGCCAGCGTCGACTAATTGGCTAGCTATCTTTTTGTCATACAAGAGCGATCCGTTAGTCTGCAACTTTACCTCTGCTGACAGGCTTTTTGCATAACTCACAAGCTCTGGCAGGTCAGGCCTTAAGGTGGGCTCTCCGCCAGTAAAACAAACTGTTCTGTAACCCATGTCATTAACGTACTTCGCGATAAGATTCCTTGCCTCTTCTGCTGAAAGCGAGTCCTTGTCATCAGAGGTGCAGCAGAACAGGCACTCCTGGTTGCAGCGGAAGTCAAGCTTGATGAATGCCTCGCTCATGTTCTTGCAGCCTCGAAAGCTTTGGATAGAATCTCCATGTAGTCTGCATGGCTCCTGAAGTTCTTATTTTCTGCAAGATAGTTCCACGGAACAGCCCAGAACAAGCGGTCATAGCCTGCTTCGAAGAATTTCTGGTATGCAGAATACCTCATCTCATCCTTGACCATGTTGAACTGACCAATTCTTGAATAGAGATCCGAACCTGCGTAGATGACAAGCCTTCCAAGCGCTATCCTCAGGTCCTTCAGCTCTTTCCTGTCATTTTTAATATCCTGCACAAACTCAATCAGCGAAAGGATGTCTGACGCAGTCTCAACAGGAGTGCCTGTGATAAAACCCAACTCAAGGAACTCAAGCTTCTCCTTTAGCATGTCAATATTCTTGTTAATGCCTGCGAGGTAGCTGGATGGCGACTTGGTCTTTTGCAGGAACTGCAACACCTTTGGGTTGTTGGATTCCACTCCAACAGCTGCGTTAACCAAGCCAGAATCTTTCAGCAGGCTTGCTACAGACTCGCTAACTGTATCATTTCTGAACATGCAACCCCATTTAAGATAAGGAAAATTCCTGTGGATGGCTTGCGCAAGAGACTCTGCCCTTTTGACATTACAGAGAAACATCTCGTCTATAAAATGCACAAACTCCATGGAATACAGGCTGTCCAGATGCTTGATTTGGCGAAGCACATAATCTTCGCTATGATACCTGACAGGCCTTGGCCACATCTTGTGAAGACCGCAGAAGCGGCAGTCCATAATGCAACCCAGAGAAGAGCGGATGTCAATCCTTTTTGGCCTGTTTCCCACAATATCCTCAAAATCAAACAAAGGCAGTGAATCCAAATCTTCAATTCTGTCGGTCGGGTTGTGATGGAAGACTCCATCTTTTTTCATAGAAAGCCCTTTCACTTCAGACTGACTTTGTGATTTGGAAAGACTGTCCAACAAATTCTTAAGCGAGCGCTCAGATTCGCCGCGAAGAATGAATTCAATCTCAGGTGTCAAAGAAAGCATCTCCTCTGGAGAAAATGTCGGGACATAGCCGGTTGCAATCAAGGCAGCATCATGCTGCATCCGGAACTGCTTGGCAAACCTGTCAATAAAAGGAGTGTGCTGCCTGTAGCTTCCGATGCATACGTAATCAGGATCCAGCTTGGCAACCACGCTTGCAACCTTTTTTAGGCTACGCTCAGGCTCTTCTTGCACCTCAAGAGGCAGACTAAGATTATCAGAAGAGAAAAGCTGGTTTGAATAAACAACGGAAACATCATAGGAACCATTCAATATCTTTGCCTGGTACAAAAGAGAAAGGCTAGGCGAGTGGCAGTGGTCAAAAGGCCAGACCAAAACAACTCGTTTCATATTGGCTTGAACTCTCCGGTACCGACCAGCTTTGCATAAGCTTTCCAAATCCCGCAACACTTAGACTTCATGCTGCATGCTGCACAACTGTCTGCGAACATTATCCTGTGACCAACAACAGTCACACCTTTGGCACTATCGCGGTAGCGCAGGCCAAGGACGCATAAAGGAAAATGATAGGTATGGATGTCATTCTGCTGCAAGACATCAATAGCCTTTTCGAGATAAGGTGCTATCCTGGTCATCTGCACAACAAGCCGATCCCTGTTGATGAATGCGCTGCCAATTATGTCAAAATAAATCATAACAACCGAGGCGCCGGGGAAATTATCCCTGATGAACTCTGCAGTCTCTGGAAGGAATGGATAGTTAATCCCATGGATGACTATCCTTATCTCGATCTTTGCCTTTGATAAATTCCTGATGCCCTGTACGGTCTGAACAAAGCTTCCTTTTGTCCTTGTTACAAAATCATGAAGGTCAGGGTGATGGCTGTGCAAAGGGATTATATACACATCAATACCTGTGCTGAGCAAGTCGTTTGCGTAGTCAGGATAGCTGGCCATCCTGGCGTTTGTCAAAAGCTTTATCTCTGCAGCTGGAAAACGATTTCTGGCATGACCTACTATCTCGGTTAAGTCTTTTCTTATTGTAGGCTCGCCACCTGTGATAGCTATGTAAGGTGGCCTCTCCATTTTGTCAATCATCGAAAAGACCTCTTCCTTTGAGAGCATGCGGTTCTCCACCTTTTTGTCCTCTGGCCTCACTGTTGTGCACATTATGCAACTGCTGTTGCATCTGTCTCCAATGCCTAAGTCAACCACTGAAAAACACCTTCAGACTATCCTTTAGTTTCTCGTCAAATACAGGAAAAAGCTCGCCAGTCCCGTAGATGTCAGAATACTCTTTCCAGACTCTCGGGCACAGTTTGGACAGGCTGCAGACATCGCAGCACTCTGCCTCTCCTTTATTGTCCACAAGATGCCTCTTATGAGTGTCATCTCTTACAACACCTGCCTCGAGATGCACAGCCGGAGAACAGAGCAGGCGCCTTGTCTCGTCGTTATGCTGCTCGTAACCCTGCATGTAGCATAAAGGCAAACCCTCAACCATGAAAACAATCCCAAGAGCTGCGCATTTTGCAAAAGCCTTATGCAGGTATGGCTCGACAAGGCTCATCTTTGGAACAATCCACTTGTTTGCCTTTGCAGTGCCATTCGGCCTCACAAAACCAAAATAAATGCATGGTTTTGCAAGAAATTCTGAATGCACAAAATTGACAAACGACTCAAGGCCCTTATAGTTCTCTGAATTTATCACATGCGAAATTGTTATTGTTACAGGAAACTTAAGCAGATTTTTTACTCCTCCAACAGCGTTTTTGAAATGCCTGCTTTGTGTAAGCTTGTTGTAAACCTCTTCCTTGTCCGAGTGCAGGGCGACCATGAAATGGCTGATTCCAGCGTCAGTTATTGCTTTTGCATAGCCTGCTTTGGAAATTTCTGAAGCGTTGGTCTGCAACTCAATTATCTTAATCCCCCTTGATCGTGCGTATGCCACCAGAGCAAAAAGGTCAGGCCTCAAAGTTGGTTCTCCGCCGGTAAAAGCAAGTTTCTGCGAACCATTCGCAGCCAAAACATCGATGAGGTTCATTACCTCTTTTGTGGACAGATCAGGAGTCCTGTCCAAACCAACAGTGCAGAACAGGCACTTGTGGTTGCAGTTTAGGCCGAGGCGAATAAGGTCTGCTGGCCTCGCAGAAGTCTCAAGCTTTATTGCCGCAAAGATGCACACCTCGAGGCAGCAATAGCACTTGATGCACTTTATTTGGTCGATTTCAAACCTTGCCTTATCATCACTATAGGAAATCGCCTGAGCAGGGCAGCTCTTCTCGCAAGCAGAGCATCTCGTGCAGGCAGATGTAATTACTGGCTGCAGCCTTGATTTTTTATCCTTGTCATGCCTGTTTAGGTAGTTTGTGTGGACCTTGAAATCAAGCACCTGGCGAAAGCCATCTCCGACGATTTCTATGTCATTGAGGATGCCGCAGCCAAGCCTGCGGTGATGGCAATCGCTTATTATCGGTATCTCCATTGGATTGTGATTTGTAATTTTCGCTGCGACAGCATCTGCTGCCACAGCATCGGTGGAAGCAATAATATAACCCAACCTCTTTGGGTTGCCGTAGCTTGGGCCTTCATCACCCTCCATTGCAACTACTGCGTCCATAATATTCAATACCACCTTGTTCTTGACAACAGAAAAAATATCCACCACACCATTGTTGAGGGAGTTCTCACCATGCGAATGAATATACTCCCTCTCTTCAGGATGGATACACCCAAAAAGATTCTTTACGCAACCAGTGAGGTAACATGCACCGTGAGTCTTTAGCTTTGGAAGGTTGATTATTGCATCTGAGTCAAGGACAGCTTCTGCAAAGTCGGTTTTCTCAAGGAATAGATACTCCTTGATATGTTGCTGAACAAAGCTACCTTTCTGAAAATCAACAAGTCTTGTCCCTGTGGAAGCGCAGACGTCTTTCATGCCTGTGGCAACAAAAGCCTCTTCAGTCCTGCCAGGTATGCTGCCTGCGGAAAGCTCGCCAACAACAGGGGTTGCACCAGTCCCCAGTACAATTCCAATAACAGATTTTGCAACTTCAGGATGAGTAGTTGCAGCCTTGTCAGGAGGCAACGGATCGCACAAGTTTGGTTTAATCAAAATTTTCTGCTTCTTTTTAACAAAAGCGTTTATGCCTCCAAGAAGGCTGATTGCGCGACCAATGGCCAAATCTACTTTATCATATCCATCACACGCGACAACAGCAACCTTGGTCATGCATTCTAACTCCTGGTAAGATATGAAGAGTCCTGGTCAGTGAGTTCAACCCATGACACATCCTCGCTGTCACACTTGTTGCACCAGACATTGAGTGCCCCCTCCTTCCTGTAAATGTTATTTATCTTCAATATCCGTGTGGAATTCTTATCCTGGGTAACATGCGTGTTGACAGTGTTGACTTCAGTGAAGCTTTCTGTGTTGCCGCACTTGTCGCACTTCCAAGCCACCTAACACACCCCCTTGACTGCGGTAAACTCGTCAGAACCCATTCTCTCAGGATACTCTTTCCACGGGCCCTCGCAACTTCCATCATAAATACAAGATTTGCACTGAGAGAACTTCTGCTTTCCCTCGGTTTTTCTCGTCTTCTTGTAATCAGGGTCATATTGCAGGTCTCTTATCTCAGTATCCGGAATCACAAGCTCTGAGACATAGCTCTCGTAACCATTCATTGTGCAGAAGGGCATCGCCTCTGCCATCACACTCATCCCTAAACCGATACCTACCTGAAGGCCCCTTTGCACAAAAGGTGCTGCGAGGCTTACAGAAGGCACAATAGAATCATAGTTCTTCATAGCGTGTCCGATAGGATGCACAAAAGCAAGCTGGTACTGGTCAACGCGAAGGCTTACAAGAAGCTCTGCAATATTTTCGGCATAACGGTAGTTTGGCTTGACAATAACAGTGTTTGTGATAACCCTCTGCCCCAACGACTTTAAATTTTTTATGCCTGCCACAGTCTGGTCAAAGCTGCCAGTGCTACCTGTAAGAAAATCGTGCAGCTTGGGAGAGTGGCCGTGCAGAGCAGGTGCAAACTCAGTTGCTCCGGAGGCGATTATCTGCCTACAAAACCCTGGATAGGCAAACCTACGGCCATTAGATTGTATCTGAATTTGAGTGTAACCAAGAGATTTTGCAAAGCGCACGAGGTCAAGGATATCAGAACGTATTGTCGGTTCACCGCCTGTAAAAACAACCTCCTCACAATTATTCCGGGCAAGCTCCAAGTCTTTTTTAATATCACTTAGAGGCCTGTTGCCAAACTGCTTTTTATGCGCCTGCACACAGAACCTGCAGTTGTTGTTGCAGACAAACCCTATCTTCACATCAGCTCTTTTTTTCATCAGCAGAATGATTGCCTGACTTTTCAGTACTTGCCATGTCATCATTACCTTCGTCTTTTAGAATCCTGCCGGGCTGCTCTTCCCACGGCTTTGCTATACCAAGAGGATCATCCAGGTAACTGTACTGTGGATTGTTATCAGTCCCTTCCTCAATTTTACCATGCACTTCTTCCCACGGCCTTGCTATGCCAAGCGGATCTTTTGTGTAGTCCATCTCTCCAATAGTTTCATTACATACTTGTAAATCCTCATGGCTGCTGCAAATAGGAACTTCACTACTTTCAACTCCTGCACACACCTCTTGGAAGACTGCGTCGCGGGCATCCTTATTCATCTCATATTGCTGCTTGTATACTAAGTGGCTTAACATCTCGTTATTGAATTCCCTGCCAAGATCTTCCAGATTCTTGGTGTCTTTAGGTCTAAGCTCAACGAGAATAACTTTCTCAGGATCTCCATCCAGAATCACGTGTGCCCTGTCAAGGAACACATACGCTGCATAATAGACAGTGTCTTTAGGGTAGAATTTTGTGTTAGCATGAACAAGGACATAATCCGGACCAATCTGAAGATTGCTGATAGTCCTCAAATCTTTTTGATTAGCCATATCCCCGTGATTACCTAAAAAAATCACAATATATAAGTTTTTATGTTTTCAGAAGCTTTTTTCAATAAATATAAATATGAGTAAACCAGGATTCCCTCTATAATGGCAAAAAAGAGGGCTGTTTTCTTGCTTATAGCGCTAATAGCAGCACTGCCACAGGTTTTTGCAGTCTGCACAGGAACTGACACATGCACACT
>JBDRIZ010000049.1:0-12489 GCA_043815525.1 Candidatus Woesearchaeota archaeon | reverse complement strand
ATCAGGGTGAAGTAGATGGAAGAGCGAAGATTTTTGGAATATGTCGCAGGGATCGCAATAGTGATTATCCTTAGTATAGTGGTATTCCTTGTTGTGCGTGCACCTAATTGTGGCGACGCAAAGTGCTCGCCAGGAGAGGACTGCTGCCTGGACTGCGGCTGCAGTCAGGGTTTGCAGTGCGACGCAATCCAGATGCTCTGTATCGGGATTCCTGTTTGCGGAGATGGCAGGTGCGACAAGGATGAGACCTGCTGTGATGACTGTGGCTGCAGGCCTGGAATGAGGTGTTCTAACCTTCATGTCTGTGTTAAGCAGCCTGCTGCCTTGTGCGGCAATAACAATTGTGATCCTGGAGAGGATAGCTGCTGCCTGGACTGCGGTTGCCAGGCAGGTTTTGCGTGCAACCTCAAAAGCATGCAATGCGAGAAAAGGGGTAAGAGTGCTGTCTGTGGTGACGGACTGTGTGATTTTGGCGAGGATGTCACCATATGCTGCGATGACTGCCAGTTCTGCGGAAAGGCAGCAATTTGTGATAATCGCACTCATAGATGTGTTGCTTTGCCAATCGACATGTCTTTTGAGGAGGCAGTCAGGCTCTTGAAGATAGAATTGCTTCGCCTGGGAATGGACTCTGACTCTGTGAATAAGTACTCTTACAGCGTGTCTCCTGATGTTTTTGAGGAGAAGCCTGCCTATAGGGTGTGCAACGATGCAAAGGGTTTTGCAGAGCTTGTGTGCGGTTATGTTACAGCTGACGGAAAGGTTGCTGTCAGGAGGTTCATGTGAATGGCTCTTGTTGAGGATGTTGTGAGCATTGTCGTGATAATCCTGATCTTCATTGTGGCAGGAATTGTCTTTGTGAATAAGTACAGCGGGATTATTGTGCAAAAGGAGAGCTTTTGGTCCCAGCGGCTGCTTGAGGACAAGTACTCCTCAGCTTTCAATGCCTTGCTCTTGGTCACTGAACCGAATAGCAAAAGGTCTTTTGGCGACTTGATCGGAAGCGCTGCCTATTACCGGACTGATTATGTGAGCACTAAGAACAGAAGAGTCAATGTCGAGGAGAGCTTCAAGGAGTTGCTGGACAAATCTTTTCAAAACTACTACTTTGAGACTTCCGCAGGAATTGACTCTGTGCATCTTGTTTTCATCATGGATGGCAGCAACTCGACAAAGGACGAGTCAGAGTACTTGGCCAGGAACTCCCAGTTCATCATGCAGTCTGTGAACAAGTCGCTGGACATTCCTGGCATGGGTATCACTTCTGAGGTGTATATCCTGCAGGAGTCAAATGACAGCTGGTGCATGAACTACACGATTCCGTGCACCTACCTTGGATACAGCGACATTTACTTCAACCAGACATATGACACTTTTGATTTGAGAAAGCACAGATACAGCCTTTTCAAGCCATTCCATTTCACTGAAGAGGAAGAAGTCTGGAAGTCTGACTGGCAGACTGCCATGTCTGCTTTGGCGCTGATGCGCTCAGACGATGATTTGAGGGTTGTGACAGTCATGCTTCCTGTGACTGACTCTCTTTCGTCATCAACAGAATTGCTATTCCCTTGCCCGATAGATTATGTTTACAGCATCATCTCAAGGGATAACGACATAATGAGGAGATTTAATTATGTGGTAAATCCAATCTTTAATGCGAACATAGATCCTGCTGCTTTCTGTGACGAGCGGGTAGTGCAGATGATGACTGCTTTGGCAGCAGGCACAAATGGCGTGGTCATTGTCAGCCGCGACAATTTCGCAACCAGGATCGGCCCCTCTCTTAAGAAGAATTTTGAGAGCATGCAGATAACTGTTGGCAAAAAAAAGAGCGGCAAATCTTACAGCATCAGCCGCAAGCTGCCGATGCCTGACGGCAGTCTTGCTGAAGGAAGGTTTTACATTTACCTGGACTAAGAAAATGGACAAGAAATCAAATGTGGTTGCCGTGTTGATAGTGGTCATGACTGTCTTGGCTCTTTTCTTCGCGCTAACAAAGTTCAGCCCGACTGGCTCCATTCACCGGGACGCAACTCGCGAGGCTGTGACAGAGTCAGATATTGCTGTCCGAAAGGCTGTCTTTGATGGTGTGGGTGACGCCATGCGAAACGGCCTGGCAACTGCTGACAAGGCATGGTTTTGCAATAAGCCGATGCCTCCGAGTTTTGTTGAGGCGAACTGGTCGCTGAGTCGTCATACTAATGACCTGTTGGAATCTTACTTTGAGGGATTGAGGGGCATTGATTATTTCGCGGAGTTTGAGGACTTGTCTTTTGTTATCAGGCTTCCTCTCAACAAGACCATGGAAAAGAAGATTCCTGGATATAGCGTGATAATAACTGACCTGTCAGGCAGCATGTACTTTCTCATGGACGGAATTGAGAAATATTTTATTGTGAGGGACATGAATGATATCATTGTTGATACTGTGTTTGCGAAAACTCCTGGAGCGAAGATGGGACTCGTCATTTACTTCAATCACGCTGATTTTGTCCAGGAGCTTACTGACCAGGCAAGTCTTCTGCACTATTCTATCGGCAACATGGACGCTGTCAGGAATGGATCTACCTGCACTGCGTGCGGCATCTACGAAGCAGTGAAGATGCTTGTCCCGCCCCCCCCTCCTGCAAATAGGCCTACTGAGCGGCCTCTCTCAATTGTTTTGATGAGTGATGGGGGTGCGAACACCTGCTTTGACCAGTCAAATATTTTGGATGAGTGCTTGCTGCTCGACTACCAGGTAAGTGATGGCCGCTGCCCGCGTGAAGAGGCAAGGCAGCAGGCTATTGAGTACGCCCGCCAGGCATATGAGCGTTACGGCATCAGCATCTATTCTGTTGTGTTTCGCACTGATGACTGTCCTGCAACTGAGCCGCTCGACTGTTATGATCCTGAATTGATGCAGTCTATTGCATGCGTAGCAGGCAACTGCTCGAATTATGCTGAGGGAGACAACCAGCAGGCCTTGGCAGAGATCTATCGCAGGTACGGCAACGCTGTTGCCCGCTATGTTTTCAGGAACCTCACCTATCTCAAACTCGAGAATGATATAATCTATGCCATATCTCCAAGAGTGACTGCAGGGCTTGACTACGATGGCCTGCAGACCCGCGTGGATTCTTCCAAAACCCAGAACTGGCCTTTCAAGACTTGGTTCCTCTACAAGAATGTCATGAACTGGCTTATTCTCTCAGGAGAAGATATTTTGCAAAGCGAGTACATAAAGGACACTCTGACTAACTACAGGCCATGCAAGGCTGTTTTCTATAACACCTCTAACAATGGCTGCCCTCCTCCTGGGGGCAGGCATGCGAATGAGCGCCAGCTCGAGAGCATGTCCCTGACGCCCAGGGATTTTGATCCCCCGGAATTCCTTGCAGGTTTGCGGCGAAGCATCGATAATTTCATGAATGATACAAACATTACCTGCACTGCAGAGTACCTTTATTTCAATGTCTCAAATATTCCTGTTTTTGACTACGGCCCAATGCCTGGTTTTGTTCCTGTCAACTCTCCTTTTGGCAACGGCAGCTACAGGCAGTCAGGTGATGGGGTAATTGCGCGTGTCGGCTGTCCTGCTGTTGGAAATCCTCCTTTTGGCAGGGAGGACTTCCTGGGTTTCCCAAGCGATTACTCTGTTGGAATCATTGGACCAAACTATCCTGCGAATTCCTGCACAGCTGCTCAGGCCTACGAATATGTCGGCATGGACAGGACTGTTGCTTTTGAGGTGCTTGTGCGCTGCGAGGATCCAAGTCTTGGCGTGATAATGGATGGTGCAAGAACCTTTGAGCCGCTAAGCCTTGAGTTTGTGATCCGTGCTGACATGATGTGTGATTGCAACCCGCCGCTTGACACAATTGAGGATGTGATGGTCTGTTGAACGCAGTTGAGATCGCAGTGTTCATCCTCCTGGCTTTGGCAGTCGGCACTCTTGTGGTGATGTTTGTTGCTGACATCGACTATAATGCCCTCTACGAGGAGCTGCGGCAGATGTTTATGAAGGATAAATCTGTCCAGTTCAAGTCTGTTGATATGCCTGGCTTCTTTGAGGAGCTCTTGCTGTTCTGGAAACAATACCAGTTCAGCGACTCCAAAGGCGCTATGACTGTATACATCCAGGAAGCAGGTTATCTTGATAAGAAAAAGTTCTTTGAGACTGTCAAGGAGAATAACCTCTGCATGACCTTGCAGTCTGCAGGCTTTGATTGCGGCAGTCGCGAGGACTTAAGGCTTGAGCATATAGATCTTCCGATGGTTGTCAGGGTTGTTTACGAGAATGATACCTTGTTCATTAACTCTATGGAGGAGTTTCCCTCAAATCTCAGGTCTATAAATGTCCTGTTTGTCCCATTCTCAGGCTTTGAGGGTGACGGCAGAATCAGGAAAGAACTTGGTTTCCTGCCTGGTGACGCGCGTATTCTGGAATTCACGCTTGACCTTTTCGCAGGCACTGACTTCGACCTTTATGTCAATGATGGGTTCTGCGGCACTTTCCAGACTGTTGTCGGCCACAACAACTGGAGTGTTGAGTGCGACCGCTTGGGCAGTGGACAGGACAATTGGATTGAGCTAAGATTCCTCTCAAAGGATCTCTTCAGGCACTATGTCGCTGGGGGTTATGCTCAGGTGGTGTATGATACCATATCAGTCCAAAACCCAGTGCAGGCAATAAGTCTGCCCCAGATTAACGGCACAATCAAGTATTTTGGCCAGGTTGTGATTCCAGGCACTCCTGTGTCTATGCAGATCCAGCTCCACTACTGGCTTGGCGACCTTCTGAACAAGGACTTATACGTCAATGTGGGCGACATGACAGTTTTCAGGGACAGTGTGTCAAACAGGGAAAATTTTGCCCAGGTCAATGTTCCCTTGCAGCTTCTAAAAGAGGGTGCTACCTTGCTTCGCATCGGCATTGACTCCCAGGCTGATTGGAACAAGCAGATATCTGTTCCTATCCCTGTTGATGTGGTGCTCATAACAGACCAGTCCGGAAGCATGGACTGCGACCTTGACAATATCGAGCCTCAGTCCTGCGAGAGCAGAGGAGACCTTGGCGACAGGAGGGGTGACAGCTGCACACACCCTTTGCTACTAAATGACCAGACTCAGAAACTTATCTTGGCAAAATGCTTTGGCAGGGAGTTCTCAAGAATAATCCTTGACACATTTGAGAACAACAGGATTGGCCTTGTGAGTTTTGCCAACAACGTGAATGGGGCTGCTGCACTGAACTTGACAAATGAGTTGCGCAGAATAGAGGATAAGCTAATGGAATATGATGCAGATGGCGGGACCTGTGTCTCTTGCGCAATTGATCTTTCCAGAGAGATGCTGCAGGAATCCAGCAGGTTCAAGGCAATGGTTATCATGACTGATGGTGTGGCAAACCACTGCCTGGGTGGAAGTTCTTGCGGCGAGGAAGCGGCTGCAGAGGAGGCCTACCAGCAGGCGCTTATTGCCCATGAAACCTACAATATCAGCATTTTTACTATTGCTTTTGGCTTGAACGACCCTACAGGAATTGACCTTCTGCAGAGGATTGCGTGCATAGACAACTGCAGCAATTTCGGCTACGGCAATACCCCTGAGGATATCCAGAGGATTTACCGCGATTTCGCTGAGATGATCGCTACGCGCTTCGCTGTTCTGACTAAGAGGGTGCAGGGCTACCATCATCAGAATGTTACTCCTTCAGTTCTTTTCTCTGATTCCCAGATAATATTGGATTATGTCCCTGCGCAAGCAGCTGGTGGCAGCATCAAACTGTTGGTTCACAAGCGCCTGGACTGCCCTGACCTCTTTGACTTGCCTTATACCTTAGTTGTCGAGGAAGCTTCTATCCTGTCTTCTGCAGGTGTCTACTGGACTGACTTTGTTGAGGTCAACAACCAGGCAGTATTAGACTTTTCAGCGTACAGTGGCGCAAGCTATGGCGCTCTTGGCGACCCATTTTGCATTCCAATTCCATCCAGTGTTCTTGGCGAGCACAACTCAGTCAGTATAGCAATGGGAGATATAGGAGAGTCAAGGTTTGCATGCGCAGAAAATAGCACTTTGCGCTACATTGCAGCGCTTCCACAGCAGCCTGCATCTTTCAGAAACGCTCTTGGATGCCACTGGACTGTTGAGTCTTTCAGCAATCTTTCCTTTACTATACCCCCAAGCTATTTCGGCGACAGGAAATGCCTTTACACAAGGGCGAGCCAGCGCTTCTCTTCTGATGACATCTATCAGTATGCTGCTGGCCAGCTTTTCCGCGGCCTGGACTTTGATGGCGACGGCGCAATTGATGACTCGATTGAAAGCGTTCATGTCATTGGCGGCTTGACCTAGCAAGGTTTTTATACTATCTTCTGCTTTTCCAGTCTATGGAAGACCCTGCAGCAATAGAGGAGAAGCTCAAGAGCATGTCTCCTGAGGAGTTGAAGGAATTCCAGAAAAAGAATTGCATTTTCTGCCATATTATCAGCGGCAAGGTACAGTCAAAGAAGGTTTATGAGGATGATGTCTGCACTGGTGTGCTTGACATTAATCCAGCGAATCCAGGCCATATCCTCCTGGTGCCAAACGAGCACTACGCGATTATGCCTATGATGCCTGATGATGTTATTGCCAGGATGTTCCAGGTGGCAAAGCACCTGTCCCAGTCAATGCTTAAAGCCCTGAAAGCTCAAGGCACAAACATTTTCGTCGCTAATGGTGTCGCTGCAGGCCAGAAAGCCCAGCATTTCATGATTCACATAATTCCCAGGATGCCTGATGATGGCGTTTCATTTAGCTTGCCACAGAAGCAATTGACCGATTCTGACATGGATGAGATTGCCAAGCGGATTAGGAATCGACTGAATGATCTCCTAGGCATAAAAGAGGAGCCGCAGCAGGTTGCAGGAAAAAAAGTGGCCAACGTGCAAACTGACTTAGACGCTGTCTCAAAGATTTTTAAAAATGGATAACTGTAATATATGCAAACTCCAGGATAATCCCATCTATGAGGATGACCTGATCAGGGCTGTCCTCCATAAGAAGCCAAGCGCGCCAGGACATATCATAGTGTTCCCGAGAAAGCACTACACCATCTTTGAGCAGGTGCCTGATATTGAGGTCGCGAGGATTTTTTCTGTGGCAAACAAGATATCTACTGCTGTCTTTGAAAGCCTGCAGATGCACGGCACAAACATTCTTGTCAACAACGGGCTTGCTGCAGGCCAGCAGGACAACCACTTTGTTGTGCACATCATTCCTCGCACTGAAGGTGACGGCCTCAAGCTTGAGTGGAAGCCAAAACAGCTTTCTGAGGAGGAGATGTCAACTGTGGAATTGATGCTAAAGCCTGTGGCAGAAGTGATGCAAGAGCCTCCTGTTGAGCCTAAGAAAGAGGAGAAAAAAGAGCCTGAGAAGTTAGGTGACGAGAATAACTACCTTATAAGGCAATTGAGAAGGATTCCCTAGAACAGATTCAGCATTTCCTTGAATTTTGTGAAAAAGAACCAGACTGCGAACACCGCAAAAATTCCACCAACTAGATATAGCAGGATCTTTACTATTGCAGCTCTTCTTTCGTTCGTTGGGCTGCTTAGCTTGAATCCGCACTTCGGGCAGTATAGTTTCCCTTCCGTGTCTTGTGAAAGCACTGTTCCGCAGTTGACGCAGTACTTCTGCGTGACCTGCGGCTGGCCTGCAGGCTGATTTTGAGAAACTCCCCCAGGTATGTATCTTTGGTTGGCTTGTTGCACAAAAGCGTTGCTGTCCTGCCCCATCTTTTTTCTTCTATCTCAATGCTATAAAAAATGTTCTTCCTATTATTGAGTGATTACAAATCTTTATATAAGTACTTCTGTGAGTCGGATGAATGCCAATTCTCTCGAAAAAAGATGATAACCAGGAAAGGGATGAGCAGCTCAAGATTCTTGCGACTAATCTCGAGATAATTAACCAGCGTTTGAGTAGCGGTGTTGGCGGAGGCTCTGTAGACCTTAGCAACACCGAGCGGCTCATCGATTCCCAGCACAACTTTATTATGAAATCAATAAAGGACCTTGAGGAGAGGATTTTGAAGATTATGGATTCAAGCAATGTGCAGGGCCAACTGTCCAAGCAGCAGCAGGAGATTGTGGCTGCAACGAAGGCTGCGAGAAACGAGATAATAAAGGAGGTCCGCGAGAACAATGCCTTGAATGCTTTTGCCAAGGGAGAGCAGAACATTGTGCAGGAGATTCACAAGGGCATGGAGTTCTCTCTTTCCTTGAACAAGAATCTTCCGCTTCTTTTCGAGCTTCTAAAGGAGACTATCAGGCTTTTAAGAGAGCAGAATCGCCTGTTAAGAGAAGATTAGAGGCTCATTTTTTTAGAACCTTTAAAGGTGTGTTATCCGACCGAAGCGAAGCAAGAGCGCAGCGTGGTCAAGTGACAGAAGGGAACGAAGAAGTTTTCCGCGGCGCGAACTATTTATTTTTATCAAACTTTTTTCCAATTGGTCAAAACCTCGCCGACACTGTGGGTCATAGACTGACGGCATGCTCGGCCTTTAAGACTCCTCGCTTGCGAACTTTTGACCATTACAAATGAAGATACTGTCGAACCGCCAGCAAGACACTGGCAAAATGAGTAAAAAATTTATTTGCATACTAAGTCTGGATTGGCTCCTTTGAGTATGTTATACCAGTGTAGCGGCCGTGCTACGGCTCCTGCTCCAACGACGCATTCACCAGGCCTGAAGTACTGTCTCAATGTCACATCAAGATCTGTTATTGCTATGCCGCGCTCGCTCCAGTATTTGCATACAATTGTCCTGCACTGCTCCATTGTGAGCTCCTGTTTGCAAGTGCATTTGGTCAATTGTGGGCAGTAGACCCTGTCTTCGCAGACTCCAATCCCTCCAAGCAATTCCTCGTTGTATTCCTCGACACTTGCTACAACCCCGTCTCCATCCATGTCAAGGCCGCCTGCTATTGCTGTTATGCAGAACTGCGCCCTGTGCTGGTCTGCGCAGTCATTTTCCAGGGCGTTAGTGCATTTCTCCTGGCAGAACTGCTTTGCCTCGCCAACCACCCTCTTGAGTGTTGTGGCTTGCTCTATGCTCTTCAGCTCTTTTGTCTTTGCTGAGATTTGTCCTGAGAACATTTGCAGTATTACCATTGCGACTGCCAATATGATAAATAGTGCGACGAAGATTTCAATTGGTTTGTCGGTTCCTTTTCTGAATAGCTTCATGATTTTCACCTCTTGTTTTTCAGATGACTAGTTGGCATCGAGTGCGGAGGGTACTTGTAGTGTCCTGCACCCCTTGCAAAGCACCTTCTGCTGGTTATTAGCAGCAAGACTGCAATGAAGTACATAAGTACTGCCAAGCCAAGCTCTCCCCCTAAATGGGTCATTACTGCTTGTACTATGGTTACAAAGAATAGTGTCAGGGTTATTAAGGCGCACGCATAATAGAGGTGACCATGGCCATACTTCTGCCTGTCTATTCCATCAAATTCCTCTGACAACTCCCGAAAGAAACCCATGCCTGTTCACCTCTTTTTGCAGTAACCTTGAATAGTTACGTGACTGAGGTGTTCCCTGATGTTATGGTATTTAAATATTTCTTTTTTTATTGGGTCTGTGGCCTTTTGCTCCTCTTGTGTTTGTTGCCTTTCCACCTAGCGGCAGTAATCAACAAGGCATTACTTGGTTTCTGGACTAACTTTTTAAGTGATGTCAACATCGCGCGTGGTTATGGACATCCGCAAGGAGGTTTCCTGGGAACTGGAGAGGATTACTGACAGGTTTCTTGACTGCATATCCTGTCCTCCTGAGGACTCCTGCTGCGACTTCAACGAGAGATACCGTTTTAACTTGTCGAAAGAAAAAGCTTCCAAGATGCTTGGAGAAAGGATGTTTCAAGCCTATGTCAGGAGCGGCAGAATATATGAGGATACATTGAATCCGGAGAGGTACTTTCTTTGGGTTCGCTGCCCTAATCTCAGCATGCAGAGCAGATGCTTGGTCCATGAAAGGAAGAAGGCGCTGGGCCTTGATTCCTGCATTGATTTTCCTGTCTATTACTGGCAGGGTCTGCTGGACAGCCCGACGTACAGGGTTGGCGTGGTCATTGACCTGAGGTGTTCTAGCGTGCAAAAGGCCTGGAAGTCTGTCAGTGGATATGTCTTGAAAGTTGTTAATGATTTCAAGTCTTATGACAACCACCTCAACGGGTTTGTCAGGTACCAACAGGATGGAAGAATGAGGACAGCCACGCTGGAAGAGATGAACTGTCTTATTGATGCATTGCCGCCTCAGCATTTTCCAAGAAAAGCAACCAAATAGCGAGTCTCTTGCCTTTCCGCTTATGCAGTTACCAAGGCATTGGTTATCTTCGCGTATCCATCAATGCAAAATTCTTTGTGCAAAACTTCTTAAATAAGTGCTGTGTCCAGGAGCACTATTGGGGCTGTAGTGTAGCTTGGTATTCTTGCAATTCCTTTCAATTCATCAGGATGAATTCAAGCACACAGCCCAAAGCCCCGCAAAGTGGTATAAAATGTGCACCTTTAAGGCAAAGCTCTTTCTCATTGCCTATGAAAAAGGCAACAGAGGCAGCGTAGTTTCTTACTTATCCTCCACCCTGTGAAATTCTTACATCAACCGAGAACAATCAAATCATTTACCTTTTTCTTGTTTTCTAAATGATAAAAAGATTTTCTGAACAGGTCGTAGCCGATTACATAATCTTCACCGAAAAGAGAGTCGTTACATATAAATCCTGCTTGGTTATAACCTTTTATCAAGGTAAAGTGACCAATATATTTCTTTTCCTTGAGAATCTTGCCACGATTAAGGGTAGCAACACATAGTTTCCCAGAATTTAATTGTTTTTTGATAAAAGCAATTGAAATCTTGTGCAACGAGATGGCTAACCTTTTTTTAAGCAAGTACTTAACAGAATGATCATAATGTCTCAGGTCAAACGCAGTACTTTGTTTTTTGTCATAAAAATCTAATCCTGACACAGTCTTCAGAGTCTTAGCATTTTTACCAATAATAGCTATCTTCTTTGTACTATAGTAAACAGCTTTAAGCCTATACTTGTCTAATAGTTCAACAATGTATACTTCAAAGAACCATTTCTCTTTGCTATACCCAAGCTGTTTGTAGAGAACAGGCATTGCTATTTGCAGCCAAGGCTTAAAATACCTTAGAACCATCATTGTCGTTGACGGGCCTTGACACCCAGCGTAAGCACCGTTTCTGTTTGAGAAGTACGGGACCTTGTCGATTATCATAACATCTTAGATTAGTATATGAAATTATAAACTTTGCTTATTTTCTGTCTGCTGCTGTAGCAACTAAAACCACTTTTCCTAGCCTTCCCTCCTGCTCATGTCTTGACAAATTGTGGAACTCCCACACAGCCCCTCATAACAGATTTCTCGTACATAACTAATAGGTTGGTAAAGCCCAGGAGGCTTCCTGATACTACAGGAAGAGGTGCTTAATAAGAATTTCTCAAAAAACACAAGGTCTTTTTTGCAGAAAGTTTTTTAATAAGTTATATTCTCTCTGATAGCTGAATTGGATTAGCTAAAAGTTATGGCCTTCCACTTCAACATATGGGGCTGTAGTGTAACTTGGTATCACTGGAGGTTCGGGACCAACTTTTTTTGCTTTGATAAAAAATTTGGAGATTTTCGGATGAAAGTTTCGAGAAACCTCCTAATCTGGGTTCAAATCCCAGCAGCCCCAGTTCATTCTCGTTCCGAGGGACTGAGTCCCTCATTGCAGTCGGGATCAAGGAACAAGACCCTTGAAGCCCAGCAGCCCCAATTAAGTTTATTAATATCTCAACACATTCTTTTGTTATAATAGGGGATCATAGCAATGATTGAAAAGGATAGCGAAATGCCGGTTTCATATGATAGAATGCATAATCTTTGACTTTGGCAATGTGATTCTGCAGGTTTGATAATTCGGTTGCGCTAGCGTCGCTTGCAAAGTACACAGACAAGACTGTTGAAGAACTCTACGACTTGATTTACAGGAAAAGGAGTTTGCCCAATAAGTATGAGTCAGGACAGCTCACCTCCAAGCAGTTTTTTGAAGAGATGGTTAGTCTGTGTCAGCTTAAGATTTCCAAGTGGGAATTCATCAAATGCTACACAGACAAGTTTATTCCGATTCCTGCAACTTATGATTTGATTAAGAAGCTTCGACCAAAATACAGGATTGGGTTGCTTTCCGACACCAGCGAGTGGGATTTTCTCTACGGAATTAAGCCTGTAGACATATTCCCTTTATTTCAGTTTGTGACTCTTTCTTTTCTGGTGAAATCCTTAAAGCCTGACCCAAAGATTTTCTACGATGCTGTTGAAAAGTCATGTTCAGATGCAGGGACTTGTGTGTACATTGATGACATTAAAGAGTATGCAGATGCTGCAACAAGATTGGGAATTAATGGTGTGCACTATACCTCACATGAAAAGCTGGTTAGGTCCCTTCATAGCCTTG
>JBDRIZ010000048.1:0-15540 GCA_043815525.1 Candidatus Woesearchaeota archaeon | reverse complement strand
GCTCCGCTGTGGGGTATCTCAGCAGTCTCAACAGCATTCAAGACATCATCCAAAAGAAGGTAATTCGTTGGCATATCCCAAACTTTCGGGTCCTTTTCCATCAAACGCTTCCTGATATCTGATGTTCTGGCAAGCAGATCTTTCCTGGAAATAATACCGCAAGCGGTCTCCAAAAGATGTCCTGCAAGCTCCCTCTCCAGAACAGGATCCCTTGGGATTATTATGGATTCCAGCGCCATTCTGCTCATAGAGGAAAAAATGCAGCTTGCACTTTTAAAGGTATGCCGGATCAGCCAAACAGCGCAAGCACAAAACTCGTGTGCAGCTTCCAAAGAATGCTCAGCGCTTTTATCCATCAGGATAAGCACACCTGGAGCCATGTGTATGCGCTTACCTCTCAGAGTGAAAAAACCTTACCCTCAATCACATAGACAAAACCATCCCTTGTAGCAGTGTGTTCAGAAATCTCAGTGCCTTTTGCCATGCAAAAAAGCGTGACACTGCTCTTCTCCTTCTTCACAATCTCTTTTGAGAAAATGCCTGCCTTTGAGTACTTTGTATGCTTTGCCAGGTCAAGGTATTCTGCCATGCAACAGAGTCTGTGCTGGCTGTTTTAAAGTTTTTTCTTTAGTGACAGCTCTCATAATGCCAAATGCCTTGACAGTCCGGCCAAGAACGATTATTTTACCAAATACATTCCTTTGGCGCCTGCAAAACAATCAGTGCAAATAGCATAATGGATTTTTGACTGCACACCACCACTAACGATAATCTCCTCAATAACCCTAAGCCTCCCTGTCACAGTATCGCAGCAAAAATAGCAGGCAAACTTTCCATGAAGCTTGAGCAAAGCAACTGAATCATTGTCAAGCAGGTAGACAGAATTCTTCCTTATCCTATCAACAAGCTCAGACTTCTTTTTCTCATACTTGCTGCCAATAATTGTTGACATGAGAATAAAGAATGGATTTGGGATTTAAAAATGTAACCAGCAGAGACCAGCTGCGCGTTTCATCTTGGCAATTCATCAACAATCATGAAGGTTATTATTTTGATACCACCCAAACTTTCTTGGAAAATTATTATTAAATGTACTATTTTCTTCGCTTCTTTGGCAGCAAAAGTTTCATAAGCTTGTCGCGTTGCCTCAAATAGTCTGCTAGCTCCCTGGCCATATATTCCATGCTTTCCTTAGAGCCCCTGTCATAGGCTTCCCTGAACTTTGCAAGGTGCTTTTTTGTCTGCTTTTGAAGTCCAAGAATCTTTTTCTTTAACTTAGCCTTTCCCATTGCCGTCGTACCTTGGAGTAACAGTGTTGCACAGCATTCAGAAGCACAATCACGCTTTGCTTCCTTACAGAACTTTGCCTTACAGCCTTGTTATCTCGCCTTGCCTGATAAATCTTGTTCAATCCATCAATCTCTTCCTGCGACAGCTTTCCCTTCAAAAAATCATTGACAAGCATTGTAGAATACTTCTTTTGGTTCAGCATGCAATCAATCATCAGCAAGCCCCTAAGTCTCAGGACCAGCGAATAAACCGGGACAGTGTGGTCAGGGCCTACATTCAGGCTGGACTCAGCAAGACCCAGAGCGCTCTGAGTAGACTCCATATACCACCTAAGGTTTTTCCTGTCAAGCTTGCGACTCCTGTATGGCTTAAGCAACTCCTCATTCAAAATTGGAATTGACTCCTTGATTGCAGGAAGCACCAATGGGGCCAGGTACGACAAGTCCTTTTCCAGACCCTGTATTGTAACACTCATTATCTCGTAATCCTCGATTCTCTTCGGTATGGCAACCCGGCCGTCACTTATGACAAGAAGGTCAATATCTGACCCCGGAGCGTTGTCCCCCCTGGCATAGCTTCCATGAAGGTAGATTCCCTTGACGTGCCGCAGATAAGGCAAAAGAATCTGCAAAGCCTCTTTGCCCACCTCCTGCATTGTCTTCTCAAAAATCACTGTCACAGTCTGGCCCACAGTCTCCTTCGGAAGGGTTACGTATGCTCCGTTGCCGATCCTTTTCACCTGCTTGGTAATGTACTTCATTGTTTATACAATGTATAAACAATATTTAAAGGTTTCCCTGAAAACCGAAGATGCACGCAGTTAAAATGTGTTTGGCCAGAATGTCCAGTGAGAATTCCGGAAGACAAGGAAAATCAAGCGCTAAGAGAAAGATATTGTCGCGTTCAAATCACCAAGCGCCCTTTGAAAATGCTTGTTCCAATAGAGCCAGTACCTGATTGTCGCTGATTCTGGAACTGAAGCACTCAGTGAATATTTACGAATAAGCTCTCGATACATAACCTGGGACGCTTCAAATGCAGAACTGACTGATTTGCCTCGCACCAGACCTAAAGGTGCCTCATTAGCAGCATCCTTAAAAATATCAGCGATGGCATCATCCTCAGGCACACATTCCCTGTTTTTGTCGGTGACAAAAGAAAATTTTCCTGCATAACCTATGAATGCCCAGACACCCTTGTCTATTGCTGAAGGTCCAAATTCAGCAGCGCAATCGCACGCCACAGCATGGACAATAGATTTTCCAAGAAGGCTTTCATTGTCATCGCATCCTATCAGAACCTCATCCTTGTGGCCACAAATATGCCTTGAGTCTCCATGTCCGTTGAATAGGATTAGCTCAAAACTTTTCTTGGAAAGATAATTTGCGAGATTTTTCCTTGTTGCCTTGTCAGAGCGCAAGTCCACGACCTTAAATGATGCTTTAGTGGCTTCCTGGATGACTTCCATTGCCCACCAGGAAAGGTAGTCTGTTTCTGTATCATGCTCAGGCCTGGTCACTAACATAGATCTCTTGGGCATTTCAGAATCCTTCCATCGACTCTTTTAAGTAAGCAATCTGCACTTCGATTATTTTCTTACCCAATTCATCAAGCTTCCTCACATGCTCCACAATATCCTTCTTTTCAAACGTAGCCTCAGAACCAAGGTGAATCTGCAGGTTGTCAGGCATGGTATCAAGCCTTGCAAGAACCAATTCTTTTAAGTCTTCATATTCATCCATTGACTAACCCCATCCTGCTCAGTTTTTCCAATATTCTCCTTCCCAACTCAGTGTCATTCTTCACTTCCTGGTATGCAGCATTCCAGGTGTACGGTTTTTTGTCAATGACAACAATAACCTCTTTGCGCACATCATCATAAAGATTCGAATATATCTTGATGAACTTATCCCTTGTCATGACAGATTGAAACATAGTTTTTCAATATATAAATCTATCCTGATTCTGCGAATTCCGAGACAGCGTCTCGGAAAACCATGCAATTCCAGTTGTGCATAGTCATTTATAGGTATTTCCCAAGAATGTCCAGTGAAAATACCGGAAGAAGCGGAAAAAATAGTAGGAATTAATTTCAATATTGCAAATAATTCTTGGAATCCATCTTACACGGTAATTGCCTTTGTAACCTTTCTTATCTCCGGAAGCCTCAACAGTCTCCCTTTTCCAGCGTTATCGAAAAACCTCCGAAAAATCTCCGCGAAGTAATTTAAATGTCGCATTATGTGTTGCATCAAGCAAAAGGCTTAAATATATGACATGATAAGTCATATATTATGATTGGCCATAATGAAGCTGATAATAGACAATTTGAACGAGTTTTACAGCGGAAAAGTGCGTCTAGTGAAGACGCTAATGAAAAGAGAGCACGCTTCAGAATATCCTGAGTTGTTGAAATGGTGCTTACAGATGCTGTACTTTGATGGAAGCCATTGGATTGAGATATGCAGGATTGACAACTACCCTCACAAGAAGCACATTGGAAGCCATGTTCATTATTTCGGAAAAGATGACGCGAAAAGACAACATCTAAGTTTTACAGAAGCTGAAGCAGAAATAAAAAGAGTGAGCGCAAGAATCTTATTGGAAAGATTCGGAGAAATTATTGATCTTGGTGATTGAATGAGATGCGAGATAAGAGTCGTGGATTCCCTGCAGGAATACAACAAGGATATCCATGAGAAGATAAGGAAAGGCATAGTGAAACCGATATCAGGAATTGTGATGACCCCTGAGACCTTCAGCAAGGTGTTCAGCCCTGAGAGGATCAAGCTGTTGCAGAGAATAAATAGGAATGAAGTCAAGAGCATATACCATCTTGCAAAAGGGCTGGGCAAGCCATACGAAGTTGTGTTCAGGAATGTAAAATACCTGGAAGGGATTGGCCTGATAAGGTTTGCTGCAAAGGGCAGAAGGAAAGTCCCGAAAATAGTTGGTGCACTGTCAATAGACATGCTCAACAGTGAGGGAATTAGTGCGTAGCTTATTTATTTTCAGTATTGTAAATAATTCTTGATGCTGAAGGTTCAGGGCTTACACCCTATCTGCTTTGTGTCTCGAAGATACTTAAGAGCAGTACGCGTAACCCAATTGATAGAAGAGAAAAGAAAAAAGTGCTGCGCCAAATCTCACACACAGGGATTAGCTTTAAAAGAAAGTAAAATACTATATTCCTTATGGCGAAGATAACATCACTTGAAGAGCTTGCGCATGATTTTAGGCAAGGCACAAGCATACATGACCTTAGGGAGAAATGCTAGGCAGGAAGCCGCTGATTAGAACAATAATGCAATACAGGGACTGCTCTCGTTTACAATCGAGTCCCTAGCGCACTCCCAACCTCATATGATAGCTTGAGAAATCCTTGAGCTCCTGATCGGTGGGAAGGTTCAAAAGCATCTTCTTCAGGCCGTCAATAGTGCCATACCTGTCAAGCACAGGCCTCACAAGATCAAAGCAATCAGGATATGACATGAATAACTCCTTCTGCTGGTGGGAGACATAATCTGCAAAACCTTCGCTTACAGCCCAGACAGCTTGACCACCAACATACCGAAAGATATTGTCCTTAACCACATACGTCTTCACTCCAAGCGAGTCTGCAATCTGTAGAAACTTCAGATGGGCGAGCTCGTGGTTGACAGTCTTGTTGACATCCCTGCCTGAAATGAATGCGTACATGCTGGTGTTGACTGCTATGGTCTCAAGGTTTTCCGTACGCGCCACAGTGTTCCTGTCCATAGCCTTGAGGACTATCCTTGGCTTAACCCCAAGCGGGCCGTAATCCTGCTCAATCCTCGCAATATACTCCGGAAACCTTGCCTGGACATTCCTTAAAACATTATCCTTGGCGTTGTCAAGGTACAGATAGATTCCAGCAGCAGCAGATGTAAGCATTGCCCATGTTACCAGTTCCCTGATCTTACCCATACGCGCAAGAGATTTTATAAAAGGTTAAGAAGGTTATGGAAGCAATAGAAGATTGAGGACTGTCGAAGGGACTACAACCAACCTTGCACCATATATTAAGGACTCATCTTGGTCAGGTCCAAACCTGACTCTGCCAATCTTTCCCTGTGCTTTGCGCTCGGCGTGAAAGGACCATCAAATGTATGGTCATCGCCCTTGCGTTCGACATAGTTCTTCGCGTGAGTTATGCCAACAAAGTTTTTCAGTTCTGGAATGTACAGCCAATAAACATTGATTGTGTCACCCTCATACCCTCGCAGACGCTCAAAATCCAATTCTGTGCAGAGTGCCTTGATTCCTGCAAAATCAGTCCAATAATGATTTTCTATCTGCAGGATTTCATAGGAATCACCAACCTTGATACTATTGTAATCCATAGGGATTTGAATCTTCTTTTCTATATCTGGCTCACCTACAGGTTTTCCTTCCGAAACATAGATGTCTATAGAATCTGGATTCCTAACAACACGGCCTTCCATATCATACCACCCCAGCGCATTGGACTTGAATTAAAGCTTTGCAAATACCTTTGAAATATTTAAACATTTGCCGATGTATGGTCTTGAGATGAGAAGTGACAACGCTTGACGGATGCGGGAATCAGCAGCTGCGATGCAGCAATATCACTGGCCTTCTTTGGCAGGCCTCTTTGACTCCAGAACCATGGTGTATGCCTGATGGGCATTACCCAGGGAGTGCTGGTAGAAACTGAAGAGGTAGTCAAAAAGCTTCTCTTTCCTTGGCTCATCACTGAACAATACATATGCATTGTATGCAAAACTCACCAGCTCCTGCGGCCTCATCGGCTCCTCAGAGGGCTTTATATCAGGCTGGATGAAAAGCTTAGGAGTATTGTGAAGGAAAGGATTACGCAAACTGTTGAATTCCTTCTGCCTATTGCTGAAGCCGAAGTGCTGTTTCAAAAAACAGCTGAGCCTAGGATTGTATTTCTTCACCCCAGCTTCTATGGCCTTCCTTATGCTTGCACCACTCTCAACAGTCCTTGCAGTATCAATGTAGTAGTATCGTGACACAAGGTAGTACAAATTGTCCAATAAAGTTGAAATCCTTGAGAAAAACGCATGGCTATACCTCTCAGCCTTATGGGCATTCTGAAGTATGTGAAATATTCCCTCATTCTGGCTGAGGAGCTCATTGTATCCCTTCTTGAATTCAGAAACATAAGCCTTGGCAGTCTCAAGCTCAAGATCCATTATGTCCTTGAGGTCTGCTGATGCGAATTCAGCCATATTCAAGACCTGGTACCAGTTGCCGCCGATTCCGTGGTCCATCTCCTCAGGAACCATGACTACCTCAAGGTGCTTATCGCAAAGATTCTCGTTATAGAGCGGGGAAATACCTCCCTTGAATTCGCCAACGCATTTCCGAATGCGGTCCAGCCGCTGATTGTATTTCGTGTGCTCCTCATAAAGCAGCTTCTCGAGGTCTTGCATTACCAGAGAATTCACAATTGGGTATTTAAAGATAATTGGAGGACTGCAGTTAGGGATGGGAGGGGACAAGAAAGGTGCAGGTAACGAGTTCTTATCGATTGCTTGTGTCAGGTTAATGATAGCATTGAATTCCGTAATATATTATCAGAGTTTGATAGAATTACTTATTATACAAATTCAACAAGGTATCAAGTTTAGAGTACTCATATTATTTTCAATGGGAACAGATTGCTTAATGTTTTGCTGCAATTTCTGCGTCCCAAACTTGATATGGCAATCGATGCCTTTCTTACTGCAGAAATCAATTACTTGGTTAGCGCAATCTTCATAGAAATCAGCGCTATCCAGGAAATTGGTGCTTTTCACATTATAGTTCAGCTTTCCGAAAATGATCTTGTCAACAAAACTCACTGTTTCCAGGAGCTTCTTAAGGTTTTGGCTCGTGTCCAAGTTAGGAGTTGGGTATGGCTCGATGCTCACCCAGGTTTTATGGCCTTGGTTATGCAGTCGCCTCAATCCTTGTATTCTCTCCTTGTAGGGCGCTGTGCGTGGCTCAAAGGCCTTCCTGAAGTTTTCGTTCAAAGAAACTAAGGTAACGCCGTACTCGTTCAAGAAATCGCTCTTCATATTTGGATAGACACCTTTTGTCAGTACTGTGCACTTTATCCTGTTGTCATTCAGTTTCTTGATGATTTGCAGCGACAATTCCTGCACTTCTCTTTGCTGGTACATAAAAGGGTCGGTCATGAAGCACAGGTGGACTGATTTTATGTCTTTTCTGTACTTTGGAATTTCCCTATCAAGGAGCTGAAGCGCATTTGAGACAATCTTTGGCTTTCTCCAATCGTCATAGTCCTGAATCCTTCCAAAACGCTTTGCCATCATCATGGCATAGCATGGAAACCTGCAACCATTGGAGCAGCCCTCAACATGATTGATGCAAAAATCTGCGTACTCAACCTTGGATCTGTAGAGAAGAGATTTTCGAATGACAGCTTTCATTTTCCAGATGGTTTCATGTTATCATCGCTTTTTAAAAAAATCCTTAGCTTGTTTTCAAGCTCTTTTTTGTCAGGCAGGATCAAGCGGTATCTTGAGCTGAATATCTGCTTATTATCCTCTGGCAGAGTATATTTCACAACTGCCTCCTTCTTGTCAGCGCATAGTAATAATCCTAACGTTGGATTCTCATCTCTGTTTTTTATGGTGCGGTCAAAATAGTGCACATACATTTGCAGCTGACCGAGGTCCTTGTGTGTCAGCTTTCCCACTTTAAGCTCTATAAGCACAAAGCATTTGACTATCCTGTTGTAGAAGACCAGATCCACAAAAAAATGCTCATTGTCAATGGTTATTCGTTTTTGCCTTTCAACGAACATGAATCCTTTGCCTAATTCAAGAATAAACTGCTTTAGGTGTTGAATAAGCCTTTGCTCGAGCGTACTTTCCGTGTAACCAAAGTGTGATTCCAAACCAAGGAAGTCCAGAATGTAAGGGTCTTTAACCAAATCAGATGGTTGCTCGACAACATGGCCTTGTCTTGCAAGGGCAAGAATGCCTTTTTTATCCTTGCTTAATGCGATTCTCTCAAACAGCATGGAATTAATCTGCCTGTCAAGCTCTCGTACAGACCATCCTTCCATGAGGCACTCGCGTTCATAGAAGCTTTTTGACAGATCATCCTCAATGGATAGCAGCTGAGCGTAATGACTCCAACTCAATTTTCCAGACAGTGTCTGGAATTTTGGATACTTAAGATATAATTGCCTCATAAGATAAACATTACTCTTGCTAAATCCTTTTCCGTGCTGTGCCTGTAGGTCTTTGGAAATCTCAGCAAGCAGTCTCGACCCGTATTCTGCTTTTTCATTACCCTTCTGCTCAAATTCAATGATTTCTCTCCCGATTCGCCAGTAGGTGGTAACGAGTATATCATTCACCTTACAGACTGCCTTCTTTCTGGCCTCGCTTAAAAGCAAACTGATTCTCCCAAGCAATTTCCTGTAGTGCAGCATCAATGATTTTTCAGTTGAAGGCATCTTATATACCCTATGTCAGAATGTCCAGTGCATTTGAGAGTTTTCCGGAATTTCCGGACAAGAATTCTTAAAGAAAGGGTAGCTACACCAACTGATGCGGATAAAGGATATTACCCCAGAGAACAGGCCAAGAGAAAGACTCAAGCAGAATGGAGCAGAAGTGCTTTCCAATTCGGAATTATTGGCCATAATATTACAGAAAGGTACACAAAAAGAGAATGTGATTGACATGAGCAATAGGCTATTGGCTAAGCATTCAATTGATAAGCTTTCTGAATGCTCAATTACTGAATTAAAAGATATTCCAGGCATAGGTGATGCAAAGACAATGCAGATAATGGCTTTATTTGAGCTGAGTAAAAGGATAAAAGATGGATCTATTGCTGAAAAGGTGGTAAGCAACTCTGAAGATATTGCCAAATACTATATGGAAAAGCTACGAGATAACACCCATAAGAATAATACAAAAAATATCTACCCATCTCTTTTGAAAATGATCCCTTTCACCCTCTGCTAAGTAACCAGTCAATATATTCCTTACATTTTTTCTCCGTGTTATTCTGCATAAATATTCTTCTTCTTCCAGATGCTTTTGAATCATCAAGAGCGATAATAAATATTGAATCATCTCTTCTTACTTTCCATAAACTATCATTATCCTGATAATATTCAATACCTTTGTATGCGACCATAGGACACTGATACATAATCTCCATAATAAACTTTTTGTGCTATTTCTCGGTTAAATTTTGGTATTTACGGAAATATATGCCTTTTAAAATATGATTCTACATCCTTGTCCACAAAATAAACATAACATCCTTTCATTCCCCTTGACATTAATACCCGGTATATATTCCTTACATATTCGCCAAATCGTTCTTTGCCTCTTCGTAAAGTGGGATCTTTCGTTCCTTCAAAATTAGCTATTAAACAATCTTTATCTTTGTCATAAATTAAATCTGGTCCAACAATAACCCCTATATAGTCAAAGTCAAATCCTTGGGCTGTATAAATGCATCCTACTTGCTTTATTCCCTCTGGTTTGTATGCCCACTCATACCACCTAACATAACCGTCAGGTGGGTTAATATCTCCATGAGTCTCCCAAGGCATTTCAAAATCTGCAATCTTCACATCTTTTACCAATTCTCCAGTGGCATTCAATTTTGTAGACCAAGGCCAACAATACCCTGCAGTAATTCTTGCACTCGTTCCCTTCAAAGAGTTCTTTTCCTTTAGTATTTCGTAAAGTTTGCCGGGAGAATCTATAATTTGGAAGTCAAAATTACCTTCTTTTCTCAATATTCTTTTTTCATGAGTATAACCTAACAATGATTCCAACCAATCAAGATAATCACCTGAACCATTACATCTAAATTGGGAAGTCAATTCCACTTCTTCAACATTTCTCTGTAATTTCTCGGCTTTTGCTCTTAATAGCAGGGTATTTCCCACTTCAGCTCCCCGAATAGTTTGCTTATCATCAATAAAAAAAATTGCAGTTCTTGCACATCTGATTAGCTGCTCCATCTGAGGCATATCTGTTCTATCATCTTTCTTAGTAAAGCGATGATCTGACTTTTCCTGAATTCTGTGTGCCTCATCCACAATTAAAATGTCTAACTCACCTTCATTAACCCTTGTTGGAACATATGGATCCAAACTTGTGAAAAGTATTTTCGCGTTGACTTCTCCAACCTTCTGTCCCTTTTCCATTTTGTATTTGATCGCCTCAATTAATGGTTTGGATCTTGATGCAAAGAAGATATTATATTTCTTATCTTGGTGTCCTGCAAATTCTGCCAGGATATGCAAAGCAATTACTGTTTTTCCAGTTCCAGGCTCCCCCCTAACAATAACCACACTTCTAAGTCCATCGCTTTCAGCCCTCTTGATTCGGTCAATAATTACGTTTCTTGCGTATATTTGGTCATCAAGTAAATTAAAATCAGATTCTTGTTTGAGTACCTTTGATGCACTGTCCAGTAGTTTTCTTGAAGGCCTTACAGGTGATTGCATAAATTTATTGAATATGTCAAAACCGTCTTCATGACTTAACAGTTCATTCAATCTATCAGCTAATTTTTTAATATCATCTTTTGTGAATATCGGGAATTTACTTAGTAATCCACTATATTTTTGGTCAAATAATCCCTCTCCCTCTTTCTTATTATAATTAGGGCAATAAGCATATCCAAATAAATTCATCTCATCCTCCTCAAATATTTCCACAAATCCGGTTAAATAGTTGTGGTAACCTTGAACTTGTTGTGAGGGATGTACAACCTTCCTTAAGTCTCCCCCGATATATGTTTCTACAAAATTTCCTTCACATTCCAAAGCTTCAACCTTTTGCCATTGCTTCATCTCAATATGAATCACTATTCCTTTTTTCTGTTTATTGTTACCGAATAGTAAACAATCAATTCTTTTCTGAGTGTAAGGCACCTGATATTCAAAAGCCACATAAACATTTGTTAAATTACCCATTTCGATTAGATTCTTAATCACATGTCCGGTATCCCTCCAAGAATTAAACTCGGGAACTCCAAAGCCACCACATATCCTTGAGAAATTTTCTTGCATAACATCCGCAAATCTATTATTCAATACATCACTACAAAATTTGTTTTGTGGTGCATCATAAATGATTTTTCGATTGATCATGGGTTATAATTCAGTATATTTCTTATTACTCCCCTTCACTTTTTCAACTGGATACTTTTGCTCATTCTTTTCCATCTTTTTGAAAAACTCATCAGACAAGTCGATGTTGTATCGTTCTGCCAGGCGAGCAAGAAAATACAGGACATCTGCCATCTCCTCAGAAATTTCCTGCCTTTTCTTGTTGTCTGCAAGCAACGCTTTTACCTCACCCTCATTTTTCCACCTGAAATGCTCCAAAAGTTCAGAAGCCTCTGTTATGATGCCGATTGCCAAGTCTTTTGCATTATGGAACTTGTCCCAATCCCTGGCAGTGCAATGACCCTTGATTTCTTCCTTTATATCCTCGATTGTTGTTTTTGAGTCCACGCATAGAATTTAGGTATCTTTCTATAAAAACTTGTTGATTTACCGGCTTGATTGCAAGTTTTCTGATTTTTCGGTCGGAGTCTTCCTATCAGTGGTCGCGACGAGTTAGACACAGTCGAGAACTCAAAATCTGCCTTTTTAGTCTTTATCCGCCCATAATTCCGAACTTGCAAGGGAGCCGTTTATGTCGATAAAATCAAGATAACTACCTACACAAAGGGTTTTTCAAAATTCTTTATAACTATTGTTGTTATATAACATCATAATAGAAAGATAGTTGTTATTTACCCATATCAATTAGAAATGTTTTTATATAACGATATACATCAACAATCACATGGGTAGAGGCTCAACACAAATTCTCATAAGGAAAATCATGGAATCCCTGGCAAAAGGTCCAAAATCAACTAGCGAAATTTCACAAGAAACTGGATTGGATCGGACTGCTATCATTAGATATCTGGATGTTCTAAAAGAAAGCAAATTTCTTTCAGAAGAACAGAAGGGAACTAAGAAAATTTTTCACATATCTTCAACTTATAGATTGGATACATATTTCGGGCTGCCTTTAACAAAGGAAATAAATGAAAAGATTGATTCAATCTATAATAAAATTAGGAGCAAATGGAAAGAAAAAACTGGGAGAAAATTACTAAAAACTATTGCTCAGAAAATAATTTGCGATGTTATTAAGAAATGTGAATTGAATATTCCAGTTGGTTGGTATATCTATGGTGGGGTATGCGTTAAACCTTATGATTATAATAACCCTTATGAGTTTAAGGGACTAAATAATGAGATTATGAAATGTGTTAATGAAACAGTTATTGAGTATTCGGAGAATAGTTTTGCTTACGAGAGTAAACAGCAACAATACAGGAAAGCCAATAATAAATTATATGATCTTAAAGAAGACATATTGCGATTACTTTACTCTAAGAACTTTTCCAAGAATTCAATGTATGTGTTACAAAAGAAATATCTTCAGTTTGCAAGGTTGATTCCCAAAGGAGACGAAATTTACAGCGAATTGATCAACGATTACGACACTTTGATTATTGATATAATTAAAAATTGGGATGACTTTGTAGATGAAAAGGATAGTCGAAACTTTGCAGAGTTTAAACATGAGTTAACCTGTTCTTTTGAGGCTCTTTGGAAATTAGTTGCTATGTTTAATTTTAAACAAGATCTATTTAACGGTGGTTTTTATTTGCAGACAGTATTAGATGAGCATTTTAAGTTGGATATTGCCCAAGCTAAAGAAGAGTTAATAGAAATAAGCTCTGAACTTAATGATATGATTCCTTTCGAGGAACCTACTAATTATAAACAAGTTAAGGAAGCATTATCCAAAATGAAGCCTATCTCAAAAGAGGAAAGGCAAAAACAGATTAATGAGCTTGAAAAAATAAGGAAAGAGAAAGGATTGAAAGCTTTTAATGAAGAATTGTTCAAAAGAGCTGGCTTAAAGTAGATGCTCAGGTTTTACTACCTTTATTCTGTCTATGAAATTAATAAAATCATCAACATTTCTTGTCACGATATAATCCGCATTTGCCCTTAAAGCAAGCATTCCATGCAGTTCATCCTGGAAATGAGACGGATTATTTTCTTTGGCCTTCAAGAGTTCTTCTTCAGTATGAAATACTTTTATGATCTTCTTTTGCAGTAAAGTAAAAAGCATTTTGGAATCTTCTAGCCTTCTTTTGTTAAGTAATTCAGTCATTGTCCATGAAGAGAGGATGATTCTGTACTTGCAACCTATTACTTCTGCAAAAAGCCTGGTTGCTGAATTGCTGAGGTCTTTACCATAAAGATTCCTGCTTTCCTCAACTCCATAAATCAGGATATTGGTATCAATGTAAAGAGTGGTCATATTTTTGGCTTTCTCCATTGCAGTGGTTTACATTTCATTGAATGCCTTTGGCAAAAAAATGCTTGTTCTTCATCTGGTCATAGGCAAATTCCATCAATGGCTTGAGGTTGCATATGTCTGCTCTTAGGTATTCAATCAATTTGGCCAAGGCTTCCTGGTTACCTCTTTGGTATTTGTGCCACAACATGACTGCCTCGAATCCATCCATACCCTTAATCGAGTCATGCCTTCTTAATCCAAGCTGCGATTCAACACTCTTCAGCCCGCCCCTGAATCCAAGGCCTGCAAGCACAAACCTTAAGTCAACATGAAACTGCGAAAAATCGACTCTTGGAAAATGCGCCTTGATAAAAGGAATATCAAAACATCTTCCGTTAAAGGTAATGATCAAGTGATATTTCTTTAACTCCTCAGAGAAATCTTCCAGATTCCTGCCCTTAATGAAGACCTTAGGCTCTTTCCCATCATAGATGCCAACCAAAGTTATTTCATCTCTATGCTTATCAAGGCCAGTAGTCTCTATGTCCAAAAAGCAGCACTTCTCTCTTAAGTCCCTATAGACACGCCAGTGCTCAGAATGAGGGATAGTGCTTGAAAAGTATGCATAATCTTCCAGCTGGAACCTGGCCAGTGACTCCTTAACAGAACAGATGATGCGTTCCTTCTTTTTCAGGCCAAATCCCACCTGGCTGTGCTTTTCCAAAAACTCACTCCAGGTGTAGATATCAGAACCCCAGATGCTCTGCTCTGCCTTTTTTCCGATTCCGTCTATGTGGATGAATGTTGAGGTCAGCATGGAATCACATTTCCGGTTAAGTTTTCGCAGGCAAGATGTCCAGTCTCACATGCCCTGATAATGCTTTTGCTGCCTTGGTATTTCAAATTATCCTGACTCCGTGCTTTCTGACATCCTGCAGCAGCTTTGTCCTGTCTTTTGGCTTGAAGTAGTGGAACTGCAGCTTACTGCTTACAGATTCCTTTAAATGCGTGAGGTCAGGAGTGTTGTCTGATATAATTGCTATGTCTATGTCAGAATCAACGCGCGCAGTCTTCTTTGCGTGGCTTCCAAAGAGGCAGGCTTCAACATCATATGATTCAAGCCTTCCTGCAAGCTCAATGAGAACAAGGAAGAGATCAAAGACCGGATAGTTGAGCCTTTTCTTGTCCTGCTCCACAATGTCCAGGAGCTGCCCTGTAATCTTTTGACCAAAATCCAGCCTGATAATCCTCTTCTCCCTTATTAGCACCCTGTTTGCCTCAAGCTTTCTTAGCGCCCTGTCAAGAGAGATATTGTTCCAATCCAACAGCCTCATAAGCTCAGTCCTGGTGTAGCCAGCGCCAGGGCTGTATGAGACAAGGGCAAGAAGCCTCCATACGCTTTTATTGTTCAGGATGTTGAGAATCATCTTACCATTCTTGTAGTATATGTTCATTAATTCTATCTATAATTTACTATTTTTGCAGTAATTCATGTACTAATTATATATTGCGCCTGGCACAAATAAGCATTGCAGTTGCACGCCTGCAAAGGTGCAGTGGACTGAGGTTTTGTTGATTTTCTGCTCGTTTGGTTTTTCTGACATTCTAAGCCAATTTGACCAATTGGCTGACCTTGATAATCTGAAAGTCAGCCTTAACTTTTTTTCCTGGAGTGTTTTTGCCATACTTTGCCAAACAGGTTTTCATTCCAGCTTTCTTTGCTCCAGCAATATCCCTCTCAGGCCAGTCTCCGACATACAAGACTTCTGCGGGTTTGCACTTCAACTTTTGCAGGGCATTTACAAAAGGTTCTGGTCTCGGTTTGTGTTTGCCAGTGTCCTCAAATCCCACCACAACATCAAAATAGTCAGCTATT
>JBDRIZ010000047.1:0-5574 GCA_043815525.1 Candidatus Woesearchaeota archaeon | reverse complement strand
AATTATTTATGGAGCTGGAAGGGTTAACCAAAGATAGTGTATTGACAGATAGAGATTGTCTAAGGTTGGGCAAGCTTGTCAACAAAAGGATATTGGAGAGATTGCAGAAAGAGGACTGATTATTGGATTTGGTCATAGACGCAAACATAGCATTTTCTTTGTTGAAAAAAAACTCTTTTACAAGGAAGCTTTCTAAGGAGCACGCTCTGGAACTGTACTCCCATCCATTCATTCTTGACGAGTTTGGAGAGCATTCTGAAGAGCTTTGCTCTAAACTAAAGATATCTGAAGATAAGTTTGAAAGGATTAAAGCAATATTGTCAAAACTGGTTAATTTGAAGAACAAGCCCTCACCAAAGCAATTAAACAGGGCAAGATCATTAATCTCTGACCCGGATGATGCTCCGTATTTGGCATTGGCTATTAAGTTGGGTATTGATATTTGGTCAAATGATTCACATCTTAAAGAGCAGTCAGTGGTAAGGGTCTTTAGAACTGATGATCTCGCTGATTTCCTAGAATTCAAGGATGGCTTAGCATAAACCTTATGCAACGGACTTACAACTAGCTCCCCCTTCTCTGTCTTAATAATGTACATTTCTCCGTCATGCCAAAAGACCTGCCTCTCTGTCGGCAACTGCCATTCAGTCTCTCCAGACTCCTGGTTTGGCATTGCGACTTCGTCGATGGAGCAGTTCATATAGCCATTAAGTCCTATATCATTATCATCGCCAGCCCCGAACACCAATAGTCGGGGGGAAGAGATGTCCTCATTATTGTCGCCATAAAGAACCGACTCTGTCTGTTTAGCACTGTCAAGATAAATTAGAATATCATTACAACTGGCGGCGCGCTTAGTCACCACAGTTATATAGTGCCAATTGCCGTCAGCGATAGCAGCATAACTGCCTCCACGAACATTACACCACCCACTATTTGTACCTAATGTTGCTATTATCCCATAATCAGAATCTATTGTGGTATCATAACCATCTGTTGGACCATTCTCTTCAAGTTTCGAAACGATAAGGCTCCCTTCCTCATCTGTAGTCTTTACCCATGCGCTGATGGAAAAATTCTCCGAAGTGCGGAAGTTAAAAACTCCGGTGGCAGGATCTCCTAAATTCACATAATCATTTACCTCATCAAACAAACTGCTTTTACTGAACTTACTAGCAGAAGTTAAGTTAGGACAACCTGTGCCGCTGCAACTTCCATGATTATTGCTCCAGAATGCCGCGCTGTCCTTCCTCTTGGCAACATCGCTTGGTACGTCCACGTCGCATATTTTGCCGGAATAATTTTCCTTGGTAACGGATTTCACCCTGTTTGGATTGTTGGAGCTGTCCAGGGATAGCAGTTCTTCACCCTGCCCGGTCAAGATGTAGGCTTCTGCAATAAGCAGCAGTTCATACCTGAGCTTTAAATAATTGGCTGTGTTTTGTGCGCTTGGTGAGATGGGAGAAATAAAAGTCGAAATCCCTGAGGAGTTAAGGGAGGTTTCCGAGTTCTCGGACATAGATATGTCCATGGCAGTTTCTCGCCTCGTGAAGTCTGATTTCGAAAGGCTCGCTCGGCTGAGGAGAATGGTGTCAAAGCTGACGCCTGAGAAAGCCTCTGAGATAGCTGATGCCATCAACAAGTCGCTCGCAAAAAAGTATGAGGGGTTTTGAGAGATTGTAGTTGACGTTAAAGTATTAGTTTCGTCGCTCTTGACTCGCAGCGTGTCTTTTGAGGTGTTTCTGATTAACAGGATTTTCAGAAGGTTTAAATCGCCAGAAACTTTTAAATAATCGCCTGCATTGGTAGGACTTGGTGAATCTGATATGGGCACATTGAGCGTAAGGCTTCCGGAGGATTTGGAAAAGGCCATGGAGGATTTCAAGCTTGACTGGTCAGAAGTGGCCCGCAAGGCCTTGTTTGAAAGAGCAGAGAAGCTTAAGCGGCTTAGAAGATTGTAGGCCAAGGTTTCGGACAAGGAGGTAAAGGAACTAACTGACAGGATTTCTGAGGCAGTTGCGTCAAGGTTTCGCGAGGCGCAGTAGATGGAGTTGGTCGTTGACGCGACTGTGCTTTTTGCTGCAATCATCTGCGAGGGTAGAAACGCCGAGCTGTTCTTTGAGGACAGGCTGCGGCTGGTAGCCACTTCATGTCTGGTTGACGAATTTAGCAGGAACGTTATCGCAAGGATATGCCTTAGTTCAGAGTCTGAAGTAATGGATTCATTTGATATCCTGAAGGAAAGGCTGGAGATACTGCCAACCACTAAATTTCCAGACAAAGTTTGGTCCAGGGTTGCAAGGTAACAAGCAGAAAGCTTTAAATAACTTCTTCTGTTCAGTCCAGCAGGTGAAGCATAGATGGGAGAGATAAAGATTGAAATCCCGGAAGAGCTGAGAAAGGAGGTTGCCGAGTTCTCGGACATAGACATGTCTATAGCAGTATCTCGCCTTGTTAAGTCCGAGTTCGATAGGCTTGCTCGGTTAAGGCGTATAGTGTCAAAATCAAAGTTGACGCAGGAGAAGGCGTCTGAGATTTCTGATGCAATTAACAGGTCGCTCTCGAAGAGGTACAGGGGGTTGTGAGAGATGATGGTTGTTGTTGATGCGAATGTTTTAGTTTCTTCGCTCTTGACCCGCAGCGCATCGTTTGAGGTCTTTCTGCTGAATAGGATTTTTAAAAGATTTGAATTCCTTGCGCCTGAGTTCCTGCTTGCAGAGCTTGAGAAGCACAAGGAAGAGTTGATAAAAGAGTCAAGGCTTTCTTCTGGTGAATTTGATGAAGTGCTCGAGTTCCTGCTGGAGGATATTACATTTGTGCCTGCGTCACAGTTTTCTGACAGGCTCCCAGAGGCAAGAAAATTGCTCTCAGCGCACAACAAGGATGAGCCGTACTTGGCGTTGTCGCTGAAGCTGGATTCCTGCCCAATATTTTCGGGAGATAAGGCTTTCAAGGCCAAATCGCCAGTGCAGGTGCTTTCCCCAAGGGAGCTGTTGGATAAGATGTCCGGAAAGTCTTGGGAAAGTCCTGAATAGGCTTTCCTCTCTTTATTGTTGACTGTCGCTTTTAGGCTGGCAGTGCAGCTTGCTCCTTTCTTTTCGCTTCCTGCTGCATTTGCCATCATGATTCCTCCGAGAAGAAAGTCACTATTGAGCTTCTCGATGCAGGCTGCTCGTACTGCGGCACCTTTACCTTTATGTCTACGAATGCCTCGTCCTTTGTGTTTGTCCAGTTGAAGCTTCTCAACAAGGTAGTGTTTGTTGCTGTGAGGTTTCTCCATGCCTCTTGCGAGTCTGCTCCGTATGCTCCTGCCTCTGCTTGTCTTGCCTTGTACTGGTAGTATTCGCTGTTGTTTCCGACTGACTGCCAGAGCGCTGTTGAAGATATGCTGATGTTGGACTCAGTGTTTCCGTCGTTCATAAGCTTGAATGGTGCAGGGCTTGCGTCTGTCGTGTCGTTTTCATCGTTTAGCGACATTGTTCCGAATTGCATTGTTGAGTTGAACAGTGACACTGCGATATAGGGCTGTATTGTGAAGTTCCAGATGCTTGACCAGGGGCTTGCGTTAATCGAGTCATTTGCAAGCACTCTCCAATAGTAGGTCTGGCTTAGTGTGAGCGTCTTCGAGTAGCTGTAGTTGTGTGTCGTTATTCCTCCTGTGTTGTTGACTACTGATGAGAATGCGTGGTCGTTTGCTAGCTGGAAGTGGTAGGTTATGCTGTCTCCGTCAGGGTCTGTGATGCTTGTCCAGTTGAAGGTCGGTGCTCTTTCTGTGAAGAATGAGTCGTTTTGCAGCGGGTAGGAAAGGTTTGCTTTCGGGGGCACTGTGTTGTTTATGTAAGCCTTCGCGCTCTTTGGTGCGCTGTAGTTTGTGCCGTCATACGCTCTTATCGAGCAGTTCCACCTGTTAAAGGATGTGGTGTTTGCTGAGCTCAGGTTGAGGTTGTACCTTGTGCCGTTCAGGACCTGCACCCTTCCCTTGAACTTCGCGGTCCAGCTTGCGCCTGTCCTGTTGTACCATGTGTAGTTAGCATATAATGTCTCTGGCTTGTCAATGTCTGTGATGTTGAATGAGCACGACAGGTTGTGGTGCGTGCTCGGGTTTGCAGGAGTGATTATTGGCGTGTTGATTACAGGTATGATGTTGCCTATCATTACAGTCTTGTTTGTCTTTGTGCTGTTTGCTGTTGCGTCTCCGCACCATAGCTCAGCAGTCCAGTTCTCGTTCTTTTTGGTCCATGTTGCAGACACGTTGCACACATTTGTTTTCGTGTTGTTTGTCGCAGTCTTCTGATAGGTTGTAGTCCCATATCTCTTTGTTCCGTTGTACAGCCTGCACCACGCAGTCAGGGTATCGCCCACATCCAGGTCAACACAAGTGATGTTGCCAGAAAGCTTAGTCGTTGTGTAGGCTGTGGTCGGTGTGAGAGTGGATGTCACATTCCTCACAGGCCAGTTCTTTATTGTTACATTCCTGCTTTTAGGAGCGCTGTAGTCTGTGCTGTCATAAGCTTTGATGCTGCAGTTCCAGTTCCGTCCCTTGGTCAGGTTACCTGATCCAGTGAGCCTGATGCTCGCGTTAGTCCCGTTCGTCACACTTATCCGTCCCTTGAACTTCGCAGTCCAAGTGCCGCCAGTCCGGTTATACCAAGTAAAGTTAGCATACAGGTTTGCCTCCTTATCCACATCAGTTATCCTAAAAGAACAATTAAGGCTGCTTGTCACATTAGGCAAGGTTGGCCTGATGCTTGGGCCTGCAGCTATCACCGGAACAATGTTAAGTACAGTGACTGATGCGTTCCACTTGGTTGTGTTTGCTGTTCCGTCACCGCACCAAAGCTCAGCCCTCCAAGTCTCACCCTTGGCAGTCATCGCTGCTGTCACATTGCACACATTTGTCTTTGTATTGTTTGTCGCAGTCTTCCGATAAGTCGTGCTGCCATACCTGTTTGAGCCATTATACAACCTGCACCACGCAGTCAACGTATCAGCAGGGTCCAAGTCCACACAAGTGATGTTACCGGAAAGCTTGGTAGTGGTATAAGCAGTGCTTGGTGTAATAGTCCTTGTACCATTCCGAACAGGCCAATTCTTTACAGTGACATTAACGCTCTTTGGCGTGCCATAGACAGTGCTGTCATAAGGCAAAATCGAACAGTTCCAATTCCTGCCTTTGGTAAGGTTTCCAGCGCCTTTGAGGCGAATGCTTGTATTTGTTCCGTTAGTAACACTAATCCGTCCCTTAAATTTCGCAGTCCAGCCACCAGCAGTCTTGTTAAACCAAGTGTAGTTCGCATACAGTGTGTCACCTGCTTCTGAATCAAAAATTGCAAAAGTGCAATTCAACACGCTGGTGGTATTTGGCAGGATTGGACGGATAGTCGGCCCTCTTCCGACTGTCGGAGCTGTATTCGCTCCAGTCACAGTGAAGTTTAGGTAGTACTGCCTTGACGCATTAAGGTTGCCGCTTGTGTCGTTTGCAAAAGCATACGTGACATTGTATGTTCCGCCAGTCGCAGTCGCACTATAAACATAAGTGTAAGTGCTTGTCGCATTCCTTCCGTAAACATAGAC
>JBDRIZ010000046.1:0-3564 GCA_043815525.1 Candidatus Woesearchaeota archaeon | reverse complement strand
CACCCTGATCACAGGGCTGTTCACTCTATTGTGCTCAGACTTCTTGACGAGGCCAAGTTCAAAGGGCATGTTTATTCTTTTGATGTCTGGAACCCTGTGAATATTCGAAAGAGGAATGTCCCGAAGCTGGTTGTGGATATTTCTGCGACTTTTGCAAAAAAGATGTTGGCTATGAGGCAGCATGAGAGCCAGAAGTTTGCCAGGTTCTCCCTCTGGTGGAATCTCTATCTCAAGGCCTATTTGAACGGACTGAATTATGGTTTCAGGTATGCTGAGGTTTTTTGCAAATTAAGATGAGACTGCTTATTGTGGCTGATGCATTCCTTCCAAGATGGGATGGTGTCTCAAGGTTCTTGTCGCAATTGATACCTGTTCTATCAAAAAGTTTCAATGTTGTTGTCATCGCTCCGAATTATGGTAAGCCGCCTCACTACAAAGGAGTAGAGGTACACTTTATCCAGCCTGTGGGGTTTGAGATTAACGCTTACAGTCCGCCGCGTTTTGCGACAAAGCTTGTCGAAGAGGAAGTGTCAAAGGCAGGCCTAATTTTTATTCATTCAATCGGCCCTCTTGGGGCAAATGCTGTGGTTGCTGCAAACAGGTTGAAGAAGAAAGTGATTGCTTATGTGCACTCTGTTGAGTGGGAGCTTGTTCCAAGAAGCCTGCCAAGAAGCCATGTCTTGAGGATTTCTTCCACTGTTGTTTCCAGGAGTGTTGCAAAGAGCCTTTACAGCAAGGTAAACCTTCTGCTTGTGCCTTCTGCTAGAATCGCAGGCACATTGAAAAAGAATGGTATCCTGACAAAAAGCAGGATTGTGCCAATGGGCGTGGATTCAAAAAAATTCTTTCCTGCAAAAAGCAAGTCAAAAGCAAAGTCAGGCCTTGGCATTGACCCAAACATTTTTGTAATAGGGTTTTGTGGCAGGATTGCCCGCGAGAAAGACCTACCTACTTTGCACAACGCTTTTTTGCAAATCTACAGTCAGTACTCAAACTGCCTGCTTCTGCTTGTTGGAAAAGGGCTTCAACACCTTCATGAATTGTTTAGGCATGAGGCTGTCATGCTTCCAGGTTCTATTGACAATGTCCTTCCTTACCTGCAGGCAATGGATGTCTTTTGTCTGCCCAGCCTGACAGAGACCTCAAGCCTTGCCACAATGGAAGCAATGGCTTGCGGTGTTCCTGTTATTGTCACTCCTGTCGGCGGTCTTACCAACTACGTGAAGGAAGGTTATAACGGGCTTTTCTTTCCTGTAAGGGATCATATAAAGCTTGCAGAGCACATCGAGACATTGCTGCTTGACAAGGGCTTAAGGCAGAGGCTTGGCAGGAATGCGAGGATTACTGCTGTCTCAAGGCTTCGCTGGAGCGGTACTACAAAGAAGATTGTAACAATTCTGAAGAAGGAAGCTAAGTGAGTTTAAGATAAAACTCTTTTCTTGCATACTCTTCCCAGATGCCTACCTGGCTGCAGTCAGTGCTGCTCTTAAAGACAATCGCTTCCATGGTATATTTGGTGCGCACAACATTGCCTACCTGTACTGTGTACGGATACGACCGAGTGTCAGTTGCATTAATTTCGCCAAAGGTAAAAATTTTGAACCAAGGATTTTCTAAGGTAGGCATTGGGTAGCGGGCTCGCAGACTTGAAGGTATTTCTCCTCCTACTAACTGGTTACCAGCACCATTTGCATCACAACCAAGACCATCAAGTGAGTTGATGCACAACAACGCTACCCTAAAACATCGTGTACCGTCGTCTGTGTTGGCAATTCCAAGGTAATGAGTAGATTCAATTCCTCTTTCCAATTTGAAGTTATAGTCGTCCAACGCGAATATCTCTTGCGCAGACTTCATACTCGCAGTAAGCTCATGAGTGTGTTTATCAATCTCTCGTTGGTACCTCTCTCCGATTTCATATGCTGGATATGCCGCGGCAATTCCGCTAACTAACAAGTAACCCGATATTGCAGTGAGCACCCCAAAGAGGATACTCCCCACTATAAGGTTTGCGCTCGAATCCCAGCTTCTCCTAATATGGGTTGCCAGAGCAATTATTGAGCACACTGTGCCCAGAGCAAGGCATGCCAAACTTAGGTTGTATAAGCCACGGTCCATTATCCCTCCCCATCCTTTGCTAAGAAACATTATGATCAATCCTGCAATCAACAGTGCCATAGCAGTGATTCCGAGTAGCCTGCCCCACCTCCCGTTATAAAATATCAACCAGATAACAAAGCACAGAATTGCAAGTATAATGCAAATTATGCCTGCAAGTATAACATTACTAATGTCGATAAAAGATATGGATAATCCGAAAATACATAGTAATATCACGAACATACCAAACCTATCTTTGAATTTCTGGTACTTGTCAGTGCCGCTTTGGCTGTTTCTCATTTCACCTTAATGTAGAATTGATTTCTCTGGAAAGCAACGCCTGACCAGGTAGGGCTATTGTCGCAGTCCCCTGTATCACTCTTGTATTCGAGGACCTCCATCAAATAGGTATCCTGGGTTGCGCTTCCAATCTGGATGATAACAGGGTATTCTCCGACAGAACCTGAGTCTATATTAACCAAAGTGAACACTTTTACCCATGGATTTGCGACCTCTGTGATGGTCTCGCCAGTTATGCCTGTGTCTCGCTCTCCGCCAACCCACACATTGTCTCCTGCCACGGCATCACAGCTGTTTCCTTCAGTCAATGCCTTAATACATTTGAACATAACAGTGAAACATTTTGCATTCTGGTCTGTGTTGCTAAGACCCATGTAGAAAGTCTGCTTAACTCCTCTGGAAACTTGAAGGTCAAGAACATTGAAAATCAGCAGCTCACCTGAGTACCTAATCTTGTCTCTTTGAGGAACTACATTTTTATTAGGGGTAAGTAAGCCCTGCGTATTTTCTTTTGATACTTGCTCATACAATGCATTTGTTGCTGCTCCTAACAATGCAATTGATGCCAGTACAAGTAAGGTATGCACAAGCAGTCCTCCTATCTCCCATATGTTCCAGCCAGAGCGTCTAATGTTGCCGATGATCAGGGTGAGGCAGTAGATTGCTATGGTCAAAGCAACTGTAAGGATAATTGCTGCAATGATATATTGTTCTACGTAATTTTTTGAATAGCCATAGGATTTCGGGAAAAAAAGGCTAAACGAAATCAGAAACGTGACAAGAATCGACAATCTGCCTGCTCGCTTCAGATTATTTACAGGCAGCACATCTTTTTTTTCCATTAACCTCTTAATGGATTCATCTATTTATAAGAATTTCTATATCTTCAAACTCACAACGCTTGATATCCCGTCCTCGTTCATGTGCACTCCGTAGAGGCTTCCTGCCTCGCTTATCACAGAGTCGTTGTGGCTGATCATTATGTACTGGGCTTTTTCTCCGTACTTTGCGATCAGTTTTGAGAGCTTCTCTGAGTTGTGCTTGTCAAGCGCTGCATCCACCTCGTCCAGTATGTAGAAGCTTGCCGGGTCGTATTCCTGTATTGAGAATATGAAGGCAAGAGCTGTCAGGGTCTTTTCTCCTCCGGAAAGGCCCCTGATGTCT